>JAGRKY010000625.1 GCA_020442095.1 Bauldia sp. | reverse complement strand
ACTATGCCGCGCCGATCTTCAAGGCGGCCGGGCTTGAGGCCCGCGACATCCAGATCTTCCTCGTCCCCGACGATCGCTTCAACGCCTTCGTCGCCGACCCGTCGCGGGTCTTCGTCAACACCGGCACGATCATGACCACCGAGACCCCGAACGAGGTCATCGGCGTGCTTGCCCACGAGGCCGCCCATCTCAACCACGGCGATCTCGCCGGGATGCGCGCGACCATCGCCAATTCGTCGACCGCGGCGCTGATCGGCGCCCTGCTCGGCGTCGGCGCGGCGCTCGCCGGCCAGGCGGCCGGCCTTTCCGGCGTCGGCCAGATGGGCACCGGCATCATGGCCGGCTCGATGCATGCCGCGCAGCGCAACGTCCTCGCCTATGCCCGCGCCCAGGAAGCCGCCGCCGATCGCTCCGCCGTCGATTTCCTCAACGCCACCGGGCAGTCGGCCGAGGGCATGGTGACTGTGCTGAAGCGCCTCGCCGACCAGGTGCTCCTCTCGGCCCGCAACGCTGACCCCTACATCCAGTCGCACCCGCTGCCGGCGGATCGCGTCGAGAGCGTGAGTGCGCTGGCCGACAAGAGCAAATACAAGAACCGCAAGGATTCCGCGGACCTGCAGGCCCGCCACGACCTCGTCCGCGCCAAGCTGGTCGGCTTCACCATGACCCCGCAGCAGGTCGGCCGGCGCTATCCGCAGAGCGACAACAGCCTGCCCGCCCGCTACGCCCGGGCGATCGCCGCCTATCGCGCCGGCGCCCTCGATTCGGCGATCAAGCGCATCGACGAACTGATTCAGGCCCAGCCGGACAATCCCTTCTTCTGGGAGCTGAAGGGCCAGGCGCTGCTGGAAGGCGGCCGGCCGGGCCAGGCGGTGGCCCCGCTCGCCAGGGCCGTCGAGCTCCGGCCGAGTTCCGGGCTGCTCCGCGTCCTCTACGGCCAGGCGCTGGTCGCGACCGAGCAGAAGGCCAACGTCGAGCTTGCGATCAAGAACCTCACCGTCGGCCTCCAGCGCGATCCGGACGTGCCGGTCGGCTGGCGGACGCTCGCCCGCGCCTTCGCCCTCGACAACAACATCCCCCGGGCCGAGCTCGCGACCGCGGAAAACCAGTTCTCCCTCGGCAATTACGACGAGGCCAAGCTTCACGCACGGCGCGCTCAAGAAAGATTGAAGAAGGGTTCGCCCGCTTGGGTTCGCGCCGACGACATCATATCTTATAAACCGCCACCGTCCCGCTGATCGCGGGAAGCCAACCGCTCCGGAGCCACGAGATGAACCTGAAGACACTTGCGATTGCCGCTATCGGAGCGGTTGCCATCGGCGCGGTCGGTTACCTGGTCGGTGTCGAGGTTTCCGGACGGGGTCCAAGCGCCGCCGTCACCGAGGCAGCGATCAAGGGCTATCTGGCCGACCATCCTGAACTGGTCGCCGCCCCCGCCGCCGATACGAAGGAGGTCGCGCTGCTGTCCGACGCACAGCTCGAGCAGGTCAAGGAGACCATCCGCAGCCACCTCGTCGCCAACCCGGAAATCGTCCGCGACGCGATCGACGCATTGCAGCGCAAGCAGGACGAGGAAGCCGCCCAGGCACAGGTTTCGGCGATCACCAACAACAAGGACACGATCTTCAATTCGCAGCGGCAGGTGGTCATCGGCAACCCCGATGGCGACGTCACGCTGGTGGAGTTCTTCGATTACAATTGCGGCTATTGCCGCCGCGCCCAGGCCGACATGAAGGCGCTGATCGCCGACGATCCCAACCTGCGCGTGGTCCTGAAGGAGTTCCCCGTCCTTGGCGAGGGCTCGGTCGAGGCCGCGCGCGTGTCGATCGCCGTCAGGATGGTCGCCCCCGACAAGGCCGCGGATTTCCACGACACCCTGCTCGACCACCCCGGACAGGTGAATGGCGACGTCGCCCTGGCCCTGGCGGAAGAGCTCGGCATTGACAGCGCGGCCCTGAAGAAGGCGATGGACAGCGAGGAAGTCAGCGACACCATCGCCGAATCCTATGCCCTGGCGACCGAGCTTTCGCTGACCGGCACCCCGTCCTACGTCACCAACAGCGAAGTGGTCATCGGCGCGGTCGGTTACGACGCCCTTCTCGACAAGATCAAGACGGCCCGCGCCAACTGCGCGGATTCGACCACCTGCTGAGATCGACCCCGTCTCCGCCCGGAAATCCACAATCCGGGCGGACCGCCACCTGCCCCTTCCCCTGACGGTAACGACCCCCTATAAGGGCGCAAATCCGGGCGGCAAACGGCCACCCGCGCGGCGGAAGTGTCAATCTGATGACGGTCACCGTCTTCGTCCTCAACGGACCAAATCTCAACATGCTCGGGCAGCGCGAACCGGGCATCTACGGGGGCAAGACCCTTGCCGAGATCGGCGAGGACTGCCGTGCTGCCGGCCGTGAAGCCGGCATAGAGGTCGATTTCCGCCAGACCAACCACGAGGGGATCCTCGTGGACTGGATCCAGGAGGCCGCCGACGGCGCCGCCGGGATCATCATCAATCCCGGCGCCTACAGCCACACCTCGGTTGCGATCCACGATGCGATTCGCGCCGTCGGCAAGCCGGTGA
>JAGRKY010000624.1 GCA_020442095.1 Bauldia sp. | reverse complement strand
GTCTCGATCTGGTGCAGGCGGACGGGCATCGTGGCTCCTCTTGGCCCCGGGAGCGGCATTCGCGGCACCGGTCCGGGGCGTCAAGGGCATTCTATCAGAGCGTGCAAGCCATTGTAACCATGACGCTTTCTGAAGGCGGCTGACATCAGGTGACAATCGGTCAGCCGTCATCGCGCCACACCGCCAGATGCCCTAGAGCCGCTTCGAGCCTCTCTATGGCGGTCTTGTCGTCGCCATCGATCCACCACGCGCGCTGCCAGGAACGTCCCCGCCCGAGCCGACGATAGGCAGCCGATTTCACGGACATTTCCCTATAGAGATCTCTTATAGGGAAATGTCCGCCAAATCCCTCCCGCTGGAACGCCTTCTCGGCCGCGGCGCTGCCGGGAAAGAACCCCGGGTGCAGGAGCAGCGCGTCGCCCGGGCTGTCGACGGCCATGCCGGCGAGCAGCATGCGCTGGAAGAGGTCGGGACGCACCGCCTCCCAGGCAAGAAGGCGGTCATGGACAAGCGGCAGCGCCACGTCGGCAAGCACATGCACCTCGAGAGGATTCCTGGCCGTCCGGTTCACGCCCCGCCCGCGCCCGATCGCCTGCAGGACCTCGTCGTCGGAGATCGCAGCGCGGATGATCTCGGCGGTCTCGTCCTCGTGCGCCGCGACCCGCACCGCCCGGCTGCTCCCGTCCCGCATTCTGATGCCGCCGAGCCGCGTCGTGTAGCCACCCGCCGGCTGATGCCCGAACAATGCCCTGGAGAGAGGCGCCAGCGCCAGGTCGGAGGGCAAAGGCCGGCCGACGACGACGAGGAGCCGAACGTCCCTGTAGCCGTCCAGGCCGGCGATGGCGTTGAAGTGGCCGGTCGACACTCCGGGGATACCGGCGAAGACATGTTCGCAGTCCTTGTAGGTGACCACGAGCACAGGCGAGAGGCGGCGGGCCAGCCACCGTACGTAGGTCACCACCTCCTCCAGGCGATTGGCCCGCCGTTGCGCTTCCGTGGCGGACAGCGCCGGATCGGGGCACAGGACACCCTTGCCGAAGCTTCCGGCGACGAGGTGCAGTTCCATGTGCGGCATGGCAGCCTCGGCCTCCACCACCTCCAGACCGGGCAGGACACGAAGGGCGAGACCTGGGCGAAGCGTCGCATCGAGATGCAGGATTGGCTGGTCCCGCAATGTCGGGTGGATCGCCCGCAAGCCGGAGACGACCACCTCGTTGCCCGAGGTTCTCAGCAGCCGGCCGTCATGTTCCGCTGTCCCTTCCGCCAGGTCGGCCATGGCGTTCCAGAGGCCGATCAGGTCATGGGTCCGGGCGTTCACCGCCACCCGCGCCGCCGCTTGCTTGCGGTCGCAAAGGGGCATCCCGGGATAGAGCCCCGGCCTCCGGATCCGGCGCGCCTCCAGCCCGGCCGCAAGCCGGCAGGCCTCGGCATTCAGCCCGGCCCGCGAGAGGGCCGTCCGAGATACCGGCCCCACATCCGCGAAGGCAGTGACCGCGCGACGTCGGAGATCGTGGAGATCTGCCACGGCGCCTTCCTGACGACCGAGCGAACGGTCCAGAAGCTCGTGGGCGAGCGTTTCGAGATCGAACCGCCGGTCCTCCTGCAGGGCGCTTGCCCAGAAACCCTCGTCGATGATCATGGCCGCGAAGCTCCCCGCGTCGACGGCGAATCCGCTGTAGAGCGCCTGGTGGGCGGCGACGACGACCTCGGCCTTCGCCACCTCGTCGCGGTTCCGCTGCTTGCTGCAATCCTCGAAGAACCGGCACCGGCGGCCGGCACTGGCACAGGCGGTCTCGTGCACGTCGAGCCGCGCCTCGACGGCTGTACGGACCGCTGCGAGATCCTGGCACATCGGCGCGCCGGTCGCGGGATCCCCGGCCTCGTAGCCACGGAGCACCGCGACGCGAAGACCTTCGGCTCGCCAGGCCGTCGCGGCTTCCTCCGCGAGCGCGAGTGACGGCGTCAGCAATAGCAGCCGGGCCGGCAGATCTGCGGCAACGAGACGGTCTCGGAGCGCGAGAAGATGTTTTCGGGCCAGGGTAGTCTTTCCGAGACCGACGGTCGCCCTGACGCCGATCCGCGGCGGGGCCGGGCCCGGATTCCCGAGATGATCCTCGATCCGCGAACAGGCCGAGGCCAGGAGCCGGTCGAGGCGCTGGCGGGCCGCCGCTGCGCCGAGGTCGGGAGGGCGATACCGGGCATCGGGTGCCGGCGCCGAACGGGCGGGGAGCCGATTGTCGGCAAGCAGCCGCAGCTTGTCCGCAACCTTCCGCTCGGCATCTGCGAGGGCATAGCCGGCACCGTGCCGCGCGGGACGGGTGAGGTCGGCGGTGGCGGCGAAGCGCTCCCAGACGACGGCGGCGAGACGCGTCCGGTGGAGCGGCTGCCCGGCGTCCAGGGCGTCGTGAACGACATGATAGGCGATGGCGGAAAGCCAGCCGTCGCGGCCGTCGACGATGCGGCCGCCTTCGGCACGGACAGGTTCAGCCGGCTGCGATGATTTGCGGTGTGCGCGGCGGGAGGCCCTGCCCGGCGAAACGGCGGCGATCTCGCCGAGAAAGCGCCCGCAGGCCTCGGTATCGACCAAGGGCAAGCGTTCAAGCGGTACATCGAGCGGCGTCTCGCCGAACGGCCAGTAGTAGGGTTGGCGGGTGTCTGGGTGAATGCCGAAGGCGACGAGTTGCTGGCCGAGGCCGAGAATCTCCACGCTTCCGGCGCGCATCTTGGCGAAAGGGACCTCGGTGCGGTAGAGCCTCAGCCGCTTCGGCCACCGCCCGACCCGCACCAAGGTGTCGCCGAGCCGCTCGCGGGCCAGGCAGTCGAAGTGATGCGCGAGATCGGGATCGAGTAGGTCGATGTCGACGGCGACGAGGGTTCCGGCGCGTAGCCCGATGCCGTGCTCGGGATAGGCATTCGTCCAATGCCCGACGACGGCGGCATCGATGGATGTGCTCGACCAGCGCATCGGCGCCGGCCGCTTCTCGCCCGGAACGATCGGGAGAGGGAGGTAGCCATTCTCGAGGAGCCGGAGCGCGGCGTCCCCGTATCGCGTCATGCCAATACCGGCATGGCGGCCACTGGCCGCCTCCGGGTGTTGCTGTCCTTCGGTGACGCCCCGATCGAGAGGCGCCGCCATCCGTCAGGGATCGCGCCGACGCTGGCGCTCGAATGCCACCACGTCCTCGAGGCGGTATCGGACCCGGCCGTTCAGCTTCAGCCAGGCCGGACCCTTCGCCTCCACCCGCCAGCGGATGAGGGTGCGCTCGCTCAGCTGCCAGCGCTCGGCCAGTTGGCTCTCGGTGAGATGGCACGGAAGCTCGAAGGCAGCGGTCATGGCCCCTTCTCCGCCTCGGATTCGATCTCCGCCCGGTGCTGCTCCGCCCCGCTCCGTGCACGGCGCGTGCTGCGCGGGCGCGGCCGCTTGACCGCGAGATAGCTGAAGTCGCCCGGACCGCGCCGACGCTGCACGAGATGGACGAGGCCGGCCTCCGAAGCCCAGGCGGCGCTACGGACCAGCTTGCGCAGGGCCTTCTGCTCCGGGGTGGAAAGATTGCCTGATCCGACGTCGACCGCGATGAAGCCGCGATGATACTCGAGCGTGTCTCCGGGCAGGGCTTCGCCGACCCAAAAACAGAACTCGGCGTCGGAAAGGCGCGGGGCTGTGTTGCATGAGATGCTCATGACTGGCCCCTACTCACCGGTCCGGCGATCCGTCTCACGCCGCCCGAGCCCCGTGGGCGGTGAGAACGAGGCGCAGGCGGTGGAGGCGCCGGTAGAGCGTGGCACGCGAGCCGAGGCCCCGTGTCGCGAGTTCGTCGACGGAGAAGCGGGACAGTCCAACGCAGAATTGACGGTCGTCGTGGTCGAGCCGTTCCAATGCCGCGCACAGATCGAGGCGACGTTCGGCGAGGGCGTTTGCCGGCGGTCGGCCGGACCAGCCGTCCAGCCCGTCACCCTCGCTCAGGGTCTCGCCGAGGCTGGCCCCGTCGGGGGAGGTCGCATCGAGCGACAGGATCGGACCGCCGGTCGCGCTCCGCTCCCGCATCACCCGGTTGGCGATGCGGCTGGACCGGTTGCGCAGGACAACGTTGGCGAAGGCGCCGAGGGTGCCACGGTTCGGGTCGAAAGCCGGCAGACGGCAGACCAGATCGGCGAGGAGCTCCTGGCGGAGATCGTCGACCTCCGCCACGGAAAGCCGCAGGCGCCAGCACAGGCGGCACGCCGCAGATTCGGCCTCGGCGGCAAGAACGCTGAGTGTTTCGGATGAAGGTCTTCCCATGCTCGATGCCTCGCTGAAGTTCCGAGGCATTCAAGCACTGCGCTTTCTCCCATCGGGTGGGAGCGCCATGGGTTCGTCATGGGATCCGGCGGGCGGGCCGCTACTCCAGGAACGAGATCCGGTCGGGATCGAGGAGGAGTTCGTAGCGGCCGAGGCTTCCGCGCCACGCAAACCAGCCGTCGATCTCGGCGGCATTGGCGCGGCCCCTGGTCAGCGCCTTCTTGAGCTCGCGCAGGACGTCGCTGGTCTTCCGCTGCTTCGACATCTCGAAGTCACGCGAGGCAACGGACGGGCTCCCCGTCCTCGACGCCTGCATGAACAGCAACAGCAGCTCGAACGGCCGCTCCGGAACGTGCTGTCTCGTTCCGTCGATATGGACCACACGGTCCGATGACCGAACCTCGAGGCGGATCGGGCCGCTCCGAACCAGCCTCGCCATCTCGCTTTCGTCGAATCGCGCCCTCCCCGCATCATCGATCGTGATCGCCTGCGCGGGAGGGATCACGGCAATGCCCGCCGTCTCGAGGCGCGACGCGATGTCGCCCGCGGGAGGCGGGGCGACGAGGCACGCCTTTCCACCCGCACGCCATCTCACCACATCGACGACCGAGGCGTTGGCGACAACCGATCGGCACAGAGTCGCGAAGACCTCCCGGTCGCGAACCCTGAAACCCAGATGCCACAAGTTGTGCTGAACCTCGGTCGGGGGATCGCGCCGGCCGGCAAGGTAGGCGACCAGCAAGCGGCCGTGCACCAGGAACGTCCGCCGATCCGCCTGCTCGAGCGCCATGTCGTCGCCGGCAGCGCTCGGGCAGACAGCGATGAAGCCATCGTTCGCCGGCTCGATCGGCCGGGCATCGAGCCCGCAATCGCACCCGACGCAGGTCGGCCAGCTGTCGGCCGGTTCGATCTCCTCGATGACACCCGCCGTCAGAAGCCGATCGAAGGCGGGACCGAAGTGCGGTCTTGCCAGAAACCCCGACAGCGGCGCCGGGTCGCCGGCCTCACTCCGCCGCAACAGCAGCGCGGTCAGTGTCTCGGTCACAGCAGATTCCGTTGCGACGCAAAAGCTCCATGATCTGTGCCTCGAAGCGATGCCGCCGGAACGTCACGGCCGCCCGAGGCTTGACCTTGACGGTGACGCTCGCCGGCTCGCGCCCACCGGTATCGATCCTGACCCGGAGGACCAGGTGACCGATCCGCCAGTCGCCGGTGTTAAACTCGATCTCCGGCTTGGCCTCATGCAGCCGCACCAGGGCACTATCCTTGCTGTCGCGCGCGATGAACGACCATTCGAGCTTGTCGAACTCGCCGAAGAGATCGCGGGAGACACGATCCACCTGGGCTTCGACAACCTGAACCTTGCGTATGCTGGCATCGAACCTGTGGGTGAACGCGAAGTCGGGCCATGCGCGTTCGACGGGCGCGAGCGTGTAGAGGTTCTGGGCATCCGGTCCCCGGAAGAAGCCGGATTCGTCCAGCAGGCAAGTCGCGAACGCTTCCGCGAGAGGGACCCGTTTCGACCTCGAAACCCCCGCCATCTTCAGCCTGCCGCCCGCGGCCGAATAGGACAGTATGGCCTGTTCGATGGTGCGGATCGCTTTGGGAAGTCCCTTCCGCTCCTCGACGACCGTGGTCAACATGATCGGTGCGCCGTGCCCGACAACGAGCACCGTCTCGGGCCCGTCCTCGTAGTGCTCGACCATGCAGTAGTTCCCTTGCAGTTCCGCCTCGAAGATTGCCGCCGCGGCGTTGCGAAAGGCCTCCAGGCCGGGCGGCTCGACCTGTGGCTCGACGCCTTCCGTCAGCCCGGCGAATTCCGCGATGCCGGTGGTCTGGAAGAGCCCCAGGAGCTTGTGGGCCGCGTCGAAGATATCCGGGCGGTCGAGCAGCGTCCTGAGGGCAACCTCCTTCGGGTCTTGAAACCCGCCTTTGAACTGCACGGCCGGCGCGACGCCGAACCGCCGACACTGCTGCAGGAGGATCTCGAAGCCCTGGCGGCTGGCCAGTTCCGCAATGCGATGGAGGTCGCCGACCAGTTCGTCGGGCAGCGTATCCGCGTCGCCTTTGAGGTAGTCGAGCACCGCCCTGCGGGCGGCGTTGGGATCGGTGTCGAACAGCCCGAGATCGACATGGCTCGGCGTCTCCGGATGGCGTTCGAGCAGGCGCCGCAGCGGCTCGAGCGGTACGGTTTCGCTGAACTGTGGGTTGACGAACTTCTTGAGATTCCTGGCCATGAGTATTCCTTGTGCAAAAAAGGCTCGCGACCGACCGACAGTCGGCCAGAACTGAAGGACTTGGTCGAACCGATCGTGAGACGAATTCCGATCAGCGTGAGTAGAGGTCTGGAGAAGGCAGAGGAATTGTCATCCCAGGACCAATGTACATCTGTAACCCAATCCGCCCCGATTCTCAATCTGCGCGCGAGCGACTGGCCGAGGTCTGCGAGCTGCTCGCCCTCGGCCTGATCCGCCTCCGCGCCCGCCAGTCAAGCGAAGTATCTGCCGACGCTGGAGAAATTCCGCTACACAACCCGCCCGACCGGAGCGGTCATGCAAAACGCCCACGACGGAGAGTCGCATGACCGACCCGATCCCCGCG
>JAGRKY010000623.1 GCA_020442095.1 Bauldia sp. | reverse complement strand
CGTCGGCGAGGATCTTGAGGCCGTTGTCGCGGAGCGTCGCGCCGGTCGAGGTGATGTCGACGATGAGATCGGCGGCGCCGGTCGCCGGCGCGCCCTCCGTCGCGCCGAGGCTCTCGACGATGCGGTAGTCGGCAATGCCGTGGCCGGCGAAGAAGCGCCGGGTGGTGTTGATGTATTTGGTGGCGACCGTCAGCCGCCGCCCGTGGCGCGGCCGGAAGCCGGCGGCGACGTCGTCGAGATCTTCCATGGTGACGACGTCGATCCACGCCTCGGGGACTGCGACGACGACATCGCAATGGCCGAAGCCGAGCGGGAGGAGGAGGTCGGTCCGCGTCGCGAAATCGGGCACCGATTCCTCGACCTGGTCGCGGCCGGTGATGCCGAGATGCACCGCCCCGGCGCCGATCTCGCGGGCGATCTCGGGAGCGGAGAGGAAAGCGATCTCGACGCCGTCGATGCCCTCGATGACGCCGCGATAGCTGCGCTCGGCGCCCTGCTGGACGACCTCGAGCCCGGCCTTGGAGAAGAGCGCGGCACTGTCCTTCTGCAGCCGCCCCTTGGACGGGATGGCGATGACCAGCGGCGCGCTCATTGCTTCGCTCCGATACGGTCGAGCCAGATGGCGAAGCCGACCGCCGGGACGGCGCCGGTATCGCCGATCAGTGCGACGAGGCGGTCGTAGCGGCCGCCGCCGACGATCTGCCTGGCGCCGCGGCGGCGGGAGGCATGCATCTCGAAGACGAAGCCGGTGTAGTAGTCGAGGCGCCGGCCGAAATCGGCGGCGAAGGTGAGGCTGTCGAGGTCGATGCCGCGGGCGGAAAACGCCTCGAGCCGCGCCTCGAAGGTATCGAGCGCCTTCGCCGCGTCGAGCCGGTTGCGGCGGAAGAGGGCGCGGACCGCTTCCAGCGCCGGGACCGGCGGGCCGACGATATCGAGGAAGTCGCCGAGGATGCGGGCCGGCGGGGCGCCGATGCCGGCGGCGAGCGCCGCCTTTTCGACCATGCGGTCGGCGATCTCGTCGGCGGTGCGGCCGCCGATGGTGCCGAGGCCGGTGGCGGCGAGCATCGCGGCGGCCTTGCGCTTCGCCGCGGCGCGGCTCATGCCTGGCGCGCCGGCCGTGCTCTGGGGCGCGCCGTCGGCGGCGCGCGCGATCAGCTCCCTGAGCCGCGGCGCGTCGCCGAAGGTACGGGCGAGGCGGCGACGCCATGGGCCGCTGAGGTCGAGGCCGTCGAGGAGGGCGGCGAAGAGCGCGGAATCGCCGACCCGGAGGATCGGCTTGCGGACGCCGAGGCTGTCGACGGCGGCAAGCGCGAGCTTCAGCGTATCGGCATCGGCGGCGACGCGATCGGTCCTGCCGAGGGATTCGACGCCGGCCTGGAGGAACTCGCTCGCCTCGTCGCTGCGTTGCCGGAAGACCGGGCCGAGATAGGCGTAGCCGGCGCGGCGGCGGGCCGGCCCACCGGCGAGGTGGTGGAGGCAGACCGGGATCGTGTAGTCGGGCCGGAGCGCCATCTCGCGGCCGTCAGCCGCCGCGGTGAGGAACAGGCGGCGGCGCAAATCCTCCCCGGCGAGCTCGACGAAGACGTCGGCCGCGTGGAGGATCGGCGGCTCGACGAAACCGTAGCCGGCGTCGGTGAAGAGGGCGCGGAGCGGGGCGTAGGTGGCCGCCATGAACTCAGCCCCCGCCGGCGTCGACGATCCGGCGGATCGCATCGACGAGGCCGTCGACCGCGACCTCGAACTGGCCGGGGCGTTCGGTCTTCCAGGCCTCGTGGTCGGCGATGCCTTCGGCGAGCTGCTTGCCGAGGGCGAGGTCCTTGACCTGGACGACGCCGCGCGCCTTCTCGTCGTCGCCCTGGATGATCGCCGCCGGGGCGTTGCGCTTGTCGGCGTATTTGAGCTGCTTGCCGAGATTCTGGGTGGTGCCGAGATAGAGCTCGGCGGCGATGCCGGCGGCGCGGAGGAGGGTGACGAACTTCTGGTAGTCGCCGATCCGCTCGCGGTCCATGACGGTGACGACGACCGGGCCGGGCGCAGGCCGGGTGTCGATCCGGCCGAGTGCTGCGAGCGCCGCCTGGAGCCGCGACACGCCGATCGAGAAGCCGGTCGCCGGCACGTCTTCCTTCATGAAGCGGCCGACCAGCCCGTCATAGCGGCCGCCACCGCCGACCGAGCCGAAGACCACCGGCTGGCCCTTCTCGTTGGGGATCTCGGCCAGGAGTTCCGCCTCGAAGACCGGGCCGGTGTAATANNGGCCGCGGACGACGGAGGGGTCGATAACGACCCGGTCGTCATAGCCCGCCGCCTCGATCATCAGGGCGATGTATTCGAGCTCCTCGCGGCCGGCCTGTCCGGTTGCGGATGCCGCCAGCTGCTCGTCGATCGACGCGATGGTGTCCTCGGCTTCGCTGTCGTTGTCGAGGATGCCGAGGACGGTTTCGATCGCTGCCTCACCGAGCCCGGCGCCCTTGGTGAAGTCGCCTTCGCCTTCCTTGCCGCCGTCCCAGC
>JAGRKY010000056.1 GCA_020442095.1 Bauldia sp. | reverse complement strand
CTGCAGCGTCACCGTCTTGCCGGTACCGGTCGCGCCGGTGATCAGGCCGTGGCGATTGGCGAAGGGGAGCTGGACATATTCCGGCTGGCCGCTCCCGCCGACAAACACCTTTCCGTCTTCCAGAACCGTCATTCCACGCGCCCCGTTCCTTCAACCCGTTTCGTCGTGCAGAGACTAGCGGCGGGAGCGCTGCCCCCGCAATGGACCGGCCATCACGCCCGCCCAAAATTTCATCCCTTCAAACCACAATAATATTTCCGTGACCTGTCCGGTTTAGACCTGCTTCAGGCTTGTGGCACGCGAAAGCACCGGGGCAGTATCGGTTTCCATGCGGGCCTCCCGAATAACATCGGAGCCTCGGGTGTTCGCAGGTCGTACGGAACCACCAACCGGAGAGATGGGCATGAAATTGAAACTGGGCCTCGCCGTCGTTGCCTTCGCCGTCACCGCTACCGGCATCGCGGTCGCGAACGAGGACATCATCGGCTTCCGTCAGCAGGTGATGAAGACCAACGGCGCCGCCGCCAAGGTGGCCGTCGGCATGGTCAAGGGCGACATTCCCTTCGACGCCGACGTGGCCGCCGCAGCGATGACGATGATCGCCGATGGCGCGATGGAATTCACCCATCTCTTCCCCGCCGGGACCGAGACCGGGAACACCAAGGCGGGCGACAAGATCTGGAGCGATCCCGACGGCTTCAAGGCCGCCGCCAAGGCCACCGAAGACGCGGCCAAGGCAGCCGCGTCCGCTGCAGCGGACGGTCCGGAGGCCTTCGGCGCGGCTTTCGGCGCGGTCGGCAAGTCCTGTGGTGGCTGCCACGAGACTTATCGCAAGAGCTGATCCCCGGGGTGATTCCCCGGGACTTCAGGCCAATCAACGGCGCAGCCTCACGCTGCGCCGTTTTTTGTTCGACTCAGGCCTTGTTCCCGAGCCCCGCGAGGATCCGCGCCCAGGAGCGGATGCCGCCATGGAAGCTCGACATCTCGTATTTCTCGTTCGGTGAATGGATGCGGTCGTCGTCGAGGCCGAAGCCGACCATCAGCGAATCCATGCCGAGCTCGCGCTTGAAATCGCCGACCACGGGGATCGAGCCGCCACCGCCGACCAGCGCCGGCTCCACGCCCCATTCGTCGGTCAGCGCCGCACGGGCCGCGACCAGGTACGGGCCGTCGAAGGGCAGCCGGGTCGCCGGACTGCCGCCATGGCTGGCGAATTCGACCTTGCAGTCGGCCGGCAGATGCTTGCGGACGAAGGCACGGAACCCTTCGCGGACGTGCGCCGGATCCTGGTCCCCGACCAGCCGGAAGGAGAGCTTGGCCGACGCCTTGGCGGGGATCACCGTCTTGAAGCCCTCGCCGGTATAGCCGCCGATGATGCCGTTCACCTCGCAGGTCGGGCGCGACCAGATCTGCTCGAGCACGCTGCGTCCCGCCTCGCCGGCCGGCTCGCTGAGGCCGACCGAGCCGAGGAAGCTCGCCGCAGCGAAGTCGAGCGTGTCCCAGATGGTGCGGACCTCGGGCGGCACCTCGTCGACCCCGTCGTAGAAGCCCTGGATCGTCACCCGGCCGGTCTCGTCATGGAGCCGGGCGAGGATGTCGGTGAGGACATGGATCGGGTTGCGGGCGGCGCCCCCGAACATGCCTGAATGGAGGTCGCGGTCGGCGGCGGTGATCGTCACCTCCTCGCCGACGAGGCCGCGCAGCATCATCGTGATCGCGCCCCGCTCCCGGCTCCACATGCCGGTGTCGCAGATCAGCGCCACGTCGGCGCGCAACTCGTCGGCATTCGCCTTGAGGAAGGGCACGAGGCTCGGGCTGCCGGATTCCTCCTCTCCCTCGAACAGGATCGACACCTTCGCCGGCAGGCCGCCGCCGGCCGCCTTCCAGGCGCGGCAGGCCTC
>JAGRKY010000055.1 GCA_020442095.1 Bauldia sp. | reverse complement strand
GACATCATCAATGCCGTGCCGCAGTCGCTTCGCGACGGGTCGTTCGGGCTTGGCGCTACCAAGTCGGAGACGGTCAAGCAGGTGATCCTGCCGGCGGCGCTCCCCGGCATCGTCGGCGCCATCCTGCTCGCCGCCTCGCGGGCGATCGGCGAGACCATGATCGTCGTCCTCGGCGCCGGCGCCGCCGCGCGGCTCAGCCTCAATCCGCTGGAGGCGATGACCACCGTCACCGCGAAGATCGTCAGCCAGCTCACCGGCGATGCCGATTTCGCCTCGCCGGAAGCTCTTGTCGCCTTCGCGCTCGGCATGACCCTCTTCGTCATGACGCTCGGGCTTAACGTCGTTGCGCTCTACATCGTGCGCAAATATCGGGAACAGTACGAGTGATGGCTGACACCGCATCCACACTGCCGACCGCGGGCGCCCCCAAGACGTCGCTCCTGGCCGTCGACAAACTGACCCGCAAGCGCAATGCGTCCGAAGCGCGCTTCAGGATCTACGGCGTCGTCGCGATCCTGATCGGCCTCTTCTTCCTGGTTGCGCTTATCTGGGCGATCCTGGCGAACGGCCTTGGCGCGTTCACCCAGACCTTCATCAAGGTTCCGGTGACCGTCACCCAGGAGGTGATCGACGCCGCCGAGAAGTCGGTGGTCAAGACCTCCAAGTATCGCGCGATGATCAACGACGCCTTCCTCGCCGAACTCGCCAGCGACGGCGTCGAGACCGACATGTCGGCCAAGCAGCTTGACCTGATGTTTTCGTCCGGCGCGGCCGCGACGGTCCGCGACTTCTTTCTCGCCAATCCGGACAAGGTAGGCGCGACGGTCGATTTCGAGCTCCTCGCCTCGTCGCGGGTTGACGGCTATCTCAAGGGGCGCGTGACCCGCGAGGCCCTGGCCAACGACAAGAATCTCGACGCCACCCATCTCGATCTCACCGATATCCTGACCAAAGACGGGGTCATCTATTCCCGCTTCAACTGGGAGTTCGTCTTCGGCACCGACGCCTCGGATTCGCGGCCGGAACAGGCCGGCATCGGCGCGTCGATGGTCGGTTCGCTGGCGATGATGATCGTCGTGCTGGTCCTGTCGCTGCCGATCGGCGTCGCGGCATCGATCTACCTCGAGGAGTTCGCGCCGCAGAACCGGCTGACTGACCTGATCGAGGTCAACATCTCCAACCTCGCGGCCGTCCCGTCGATCGTCTTCGGCATCCTCGGCCTCGCCGTCTTCATCCAGTTCGCGCACCTGCCGCAATCGGCGCCGCTGGTCGGCGGCCTGGTGCTGACGCTGATGACGCTCCCGACCATCATCATCTCGACGCGGGCGTCGCTGAAGGCGGTGCCGCCGAGCATTCGCGACGCCGCCCTCGGTGTCGGCGCGTCGAAAATGCAGACGATCTTCCATCACGTCCTGCCGCTTGCCATGCCGGGTATCCTGACCGGCACCATCATCGGCCTGGCGCAGGCACTCGGCGAAACGGCGCCGCTGCTGCTCATCGGAATGGTCGGCTTCATCGCCTCCAATTTCCCCGATGGCATTTCGGCCGCTTTCCTCTCGCCGAACTCGGCCATGCCCGCCCAGATCTACGAGTGGGCGAAGCGCGCCGACCCGGCATTCTATGAACGGGCCTGGGGCGGGATCATCATCCTGCTCCTGTTCCTGACCGTCATGAACATCCTCGCAATCGTCCTGCGCCGCAGGTTCGAGCGCCGCTGGTAGGAGTCTAGCCGTGAACGACCAATCCAAGGTGGCCGAGCAGTTCAGCCCTGCCGGAGAGAAGCACCCGGTGAACATCATCGGGCGCGGGGTCCAGGTGTATTACGGCGACAAGCACGCAATCATCGACCTCGACGTGGATATCGAAAGCCGGTCGGTGACCGCCTTCATCGGGCCGTCGGGCTGCGGAAAGTCCACCTTCCTGCGCTGCCT
>JAGRKY010000622.1 GCA_020442095.1 Bauldia sp. | reverse complement strand
GCCGCCCGATATTGTGTCGGCGCCGTCCTTGCCATCGATATGGTTCGCGGCGGCGTTGCCGGTCAGAATGTTGGCGAGGGCATTGCCGGTGGCGTCGTTCGCGCCGCCGCCGGTCAGCGTCAGGTTCTCGACATTGGCGGAGAGCGTGAAGCTGGACGATGCCTGGACGGTGTCGATGCCTTCCCCGGCGTTTTCGCTGACGACGTCGCCGGCATAGTCGACGATGTAGGTGTCGTTGCCTGAGCCGCCCGCCATGGTGTCGGCGCCGAGGCCGCCATCGAGAAGATCGTTGCCGGAATTGCCCTGGAGGTCGTCGTTTCCGCCGTCGCCGTGAAGCGAGTCGTTGCCCGAAGCGCCAATCAGCCGGTCGTCACCACCGCCGCCCTTCAGCGTGTCGTTTCCGCTCGCGCCGTTGATGAGGTTCTTGTTGGCGTCGCCGGTGATCTTGTCGTTGCCATTGCCACCGACGACGTTTTCGACATTTGCGACGGTTCCGATCGAGGAGCCGCCGAGAACGCTGCTGACATGGACGTCCGCCTTGGCCGATCCGTTGAGAGTGACGCTCAGCGGGCCGTTGACACTGGAGAACCAGACCGTGTCGTTGCCGGCCCCGCCGTCGATCGTGTTGACGCCGGACCCGCCGTACAACACGTCATCGCCCTTGCCGCCGTAGAGCGAGTCGTTGCCGGCCCCGCCGAAGAGCTGATCGTTGTCGTCCCCGCCATAGAGCGAGTCCTTGCCGTCGTCGCCGTACAGCCGATCGTTGCCCGCGAGTCCGGAAATGGCATCGTCGCCCGCCTTACCGAACAGGGCGTCGTCGAGCGAGGAGCCGGTGATCGTGTCCGATCCGGAAAGGAGCTGCTCGATGCCCGCGCTGACACCGTTGTTAGTGAGGTTGGTGACGAAGTCGCTGTAATCGACGGCAAGCCCGGTGAGCGTACCGACTGTCACCCCGCCGACCTTCAGGAGCAGGGTGGTGATCGCACCGTCCAGTGGTTTCGGACCGTTATAGGTGAAGCCGGCGCCGGAAACGACAATGGC
This sequence comes from Bauldia sp., assembly GCA_020442095.1. The sequence continues at coordinate 1,654 of JAGRKY010000622.1, read as the reverse complement.
CACGTTGCCGGCGAGCGAAGCGGTGAAGCCCGCAGCGTTCTGTTGGCTGTAGATGGTGGCGTTGTTGGTCAGGGCTCCCAGGTTGGAAAATGCGCTCTGGAAGTCGACGGCAGTGTTCGCCTGTGCGGTGAAGTAGGCCATTGCTGGTGCCTCCTTTGGCAACTCGGGATGGCCACGGCGCGAGGCCGGTGGCTGGTTGCCGGCGGAGGTAGCAACGACGGATCGGACGTTCTTGGAGCGTTGCGAAGGCCCGATTGGACAGATGCGAAAGTGTGACGTATGTCACATCGCAGGAGATAGGTATCGGCTACAGGCTCTCAACCGGGCCGTGCAGCGGTCCTCAGGGGGTGACAATGGCTCGTGACCCGATGGATTCCGCACCTGCCCCGTCTTGGGCGGTACCCAGGTTTTCCTTTTCGACCGACGCCATTCCCGAACGCGACCGCAATGCGTTCTTCAGGGAAAGGCTGACGGCGCTGCTCGATTTCGACGTCGAGTTGCTTGAAGGCCCGCCGCCCCGCCACACGATGAAGTTGATCAAGGCAGGGCCGGTCGCACTCAGCGATATAGAGGTGAGTCCGACGGCTTTTCGCCGGACGCGGCACCACGTCTACCAGAACGACGACTTCTTCATTTTCAACCCGATGACATCCGGCTGGCAGCAATACGATTCCGATCAATGCAACCTGCGCCTCGAGACCGGCCAGGGTTGCCTGCTGCATGCTGGCGGAACCGGCTCATGCTATCTGCCGACCGGCGGGAGCGCGGTCGGCATTCGCATCGAGGGCGCGGCGCTCCGTGCCCTCGTCAAACACCCCGAGGACGTGCTCGGCAGGCCGGTCGGACCGGACGATCCCGGGATGGCGCTCCTGATGGGCTATCTCAGATCGTTCTCCGTGGTGAAAGACACGCTGACACCGCAGCTCCTCCACAGTTTCGGCGTCCACATCGTCGACCTGGTTGCCGCTATCCTCGGCGCCACCCGGGACGGCATGGCGCAGGCGGAAGCAGGCGGAATCCGCGCGGCGCGGCTGCGGCACGTTCTCGGCCTCATCGCCGACCGGGCCTGCGATCCGCAATTTGCCATCGAGAGGGTCGCCGCCGAGCTGAAGGTGAGTTCGCGGACGATCCAGCTCATCCTGGAAGAGACCGGGTCAACCTTCTCCGAGCATGTCAGCGAACACCGTCTTCATCGCGCCTGGCGGTTGCTCTCGGATCCGCAGTCCCACCTGTCGATCGCCCAGATCGCATTCGAGGCGGGCTTCAACGACCTCTCGTACTTCTATCGGACCTTCCGCCGCAGGTTCGGCGAGACCCCGGCCTCGGCGCGGGCGTCATCCGTGCAGCCGCACACGGCGTAAGCACGGCCGCCGGAGGCCTTCGATTGCCATCTGCTTCCCCTGCAGGCTTGCCCCCGGCCGCTCGGGCGAATACACAGGCTGGCATCTGGGCGCGCCGTCGGGCGCGTGGCTTTCGGAGGCTGACAGGATGGCGATCGCACTCGCGGACAAGGGGCTGGTCACGGTCTTCGGTGGTTCCGGGTTCCTTGGCCGGCATGTCGTCCGGGCGCTGCTGAAACGCGGCTGGCGGGTGCGCGCCGCGGTCCGCCGGCCCGATCTCGCCGGTTACCTCCAGCCGCTCGGCATGGTCGGCT
>JAGRKY010000621.1 GCA_020442095.1 Bauldia sp. | reverse complement strand
TGTTGATCTCGGTGGCGGCGACGACGATCAGGTCGTCGAGTTCCGGTCGGTCGTGTTCGAGCCGCGAGACCGGCACGCCGCCGAGGATGCCGCTGTGCGCAAGCGCGTCGACGATCTCGGCCGCATTGCCGGGAACGCGGATCGTGAATTCGTTGAAAAACGAGTTATTCAGGATACTTACGCCAGGAACCTCAGAAAGAGAATCAGCCAAGGCGACGGCGTTGGCGTGATTGATCGCGGCGAGACGGCGGAGCCCGGTCTCGCCGAGCAGCGTCATGTGGATGGTGAAGGCGAGGCAGCAGAGGCCCGAATTGGTGCAGATGTTGGAGGTCGCCTTGTCGCGGCGGATATGCTGCTCGCGGGTCGACAGCGTCAGCACGAATCCGCGCCGCCCCTCGGCGTCGACGGTCTCGCCGCAGAGCCGCCCCGGCATCTGGCGGATGTATTTCTGGCGCGTCGCGAAGAGCCCGACATAGGGCCCGCCGAAGGTCAGCGGATTGCCGATCGACTGCCCCTCGCCAACGACGATATCGGCGCCTTGCGCGCCCGGCGGCTCGATCGCCCCCAGTGCCACCACCTCGGTGAAAACGGCGACCAGCAGCGCGCCCACCGCATGCGCCTTCTCGGCGATCGGCGCGAGGTCGATCAACTCGCCGTAGAAGGACGGCGACTGGACGACGACGCAGGAGGTCTCGTCATCGATCGCATCGAGGATCGCCTCGGTGCCCGTCGGGTCGGGCGGCAGCGCGACCAGCGTGTCTTCGGCCATGCCGGACACGGTCTCGACCACCGCGCGATACTGCGGATGGAGCCCGCCGGAGAGGACAGCCTTACGCCGCTTGGTCACCCGGTGCGCCATCAGCACCGCTTCGGCGGTGCCGGTCGAGCCGTCGTACATCGAGGCGTTGGCGACATCCATTCCGGTCAGGTTGGCGACCTGGGTCTGGAACTCGAAGAGGTATTGCAGCGTCCCCTGGCTGATCTCCGGCTGGTAGGGCGTGTAGGAGGTCAGGAATTCGGAACGCTGGATCAGGTGGTCGACGCTCGCCGGGACGTGGTGCCGGTAGGCGCCGGCGCCAACGAAGAAGGGCACCGACCCGGCCGCGGTGTTGCGCGCGGCCATCCGCCCGAGCCTCGCCTCGACCTCCATTTCGCTCTGCGAAGCCGGCAGGTCGAGCAGGTCGGTGAGGCGCTTGTCGGCGGGGATGTCGGCGAAGAGATCGTCGATCGAGGCGACGCCGATCCGCGCCAGCATCGCCTCGCGGTCGGCTTCGGTAAGGGGGAGATAGCGCATGGCGGGCTTCCGTCGTCAGCGACCGGCCGGTTCGATCCGGATCTCGGTCCGGACCGAATTGGCGATGAAGCAGTTTTCATGGGCGGCGTGGTGGAGGCGATCGTCCGCCGCCGCATCGGGCGCACCCGCGTCCGAAAAGTCGATCCGCGGCCGGAGGGTGACGAGGGAGATCCAGTAGCGGCCCTCCTCGTTCTTCTCCATGACGCCCTCGGCCTCGTCCTTGTAGCGCTCGACGACGAAGCCGGCGCGGCGGGCAAGATCGAGATAGGTCAGCATGTGGCAGGAGGACAGCGAGGCGATGAACGCCTCCTCGGGATCAACGGCGTCCTCGACCGACCAGGGCTTCGGCACGA
>JAGRKY010000620.1 GCA_020442095.1 Bauldia sp. | reverse complement strand
GGCCCATGATGTGGCCGCGCGAGATCTCCCGGAAGCGGGCGATGCCCACCTCGTAGCCGACCCCATTCGCCCGGGCCTCCGGCTCGGTCATCCCGACCGTCGAGATTTCCGGAACCGCGTAGATCCCGTAGGGGAAATATTCCGGCGCGGAGGAAACCGGCGCGCCGAAGGCGTGGCAGGCGGCGATCCGCCCCTGCTCCATCGAGGTCGAGGCGAGGCTCGGGAAGCCGATGACGTCACCGGCCGCGTAGATATGCGGCACCGATGTCTGGAAGGTGGTCCGGTCGACCTCCAGCCGGCCGCGATTATCCGCCTCGATGCCGCAGGTCCCAAGGCCGAGATTGGCCGTCGCGCCGACCCGTCCGGCGGCATAGAGCAGCATCTCGGTGCGCACCCGCCGGCCATCGGAGAGGAAGCTCACCGCATAGCCCTGGTCGTCGAGCTCGACACGTTCGACCTTGGCGCCGAGCCGGAACTGGATGCCCCGCTTCCTCAGATCGTGGAGGAATTCGTCGATGATCTCGCGGTCGATGAATTCGAGGAGAGCCTCGCGCGGCTCGATGATCGTCACCGGCACGTCGAGCGCGGAGAAGATCGTCGCATATTCGATGCCGATGACGCCGGCGCCGACCACGGTCAGGCTACGCGGCACATGCGGCTCGGTGGCGATGTTGTCGCTGTCGAAGATGTTGCGGTCGTTGAAGGGGATCGCCGGCGGACGGAACGGCGCCGTGCCGACCGCGATGATGATCTTGTCGCCGGCGAAGCTGTGTTCCTCGTCGGCAGTCTTCACCGTCAGCGTATGCGGATCGACGAAGCGGGCGACCCCGGCAAAGGTCCTGACCCCGTTTCGCGCGAACTGGTGCTCGAGCACCTCGATCTCGTAGTCGAGGGTCTTCCTCAGCCGAACCCCCAGGTCCTGGCCCTCGATATCCTTCTTGACCCGGTAGGCCAGGCCGTAAAAGCCGCGCTCGCGCCAGCCGGAGAGATTGAGCACGGTCTCGCGCAGCGTCTTGGAGGGGATCGTTCCTGTATGGACGGAGACACCGCCAACCCGCAGCCGGTTCTCGACAACCAGAACACTGCGGCCGAGCTTGGCGGCCTGGATCGCCGCGCGGCGCCCGGCCGGGCCACTGCCGATGACGATGAGTTCGTAGCGCTCCACCTCGCACCCCCCGTGCCTTCACCCAGTGCAATAAGACTGCCTACCGGTCGTTGCAAGTCGCACGCCAGCGAAATCCGGACGCGATGCCGGGCCGGACCGTCAGCCCGGCTTGCGGGCGACGATGAAGACCGCCTTGCCCTTGCCCGGCTGCCAGTTTTGCTCGATCGCAAACCCCGCCCCGGTGAGGCTCGCCTCGAGCTGCTTGGCGGTGAAGACCTTGACCAGCGGCATCAGGCCGACGGCGCGGCCGATCGGCGCCAACGCCTTCATCCAGCGCATGCTGTCGCCGAGGCATGTCGTGCTGGTGACGAAGAAGCCGCCGGGTTTCAGCAGCCGGTGAACCTTGGCGATCGCCGCGTCCCTGTCGGCCAGCAGATGCAGGATGCTGAGCCCGAGCACGATGTCGTAGCTACCATCGGCGACCGCATAGTCGTCGATCCCCGCCCGCTCGAAAGTGATGTTGGTGACACCGGCCGCGGCGGCCTTGCCCCTCGCGATATCGAGCATCGCCCGGGAGATGTCGATCGCCTGGATATGCCGTGCATGGGGCGCATGGGCGATCGCCGTCGCCCCCGACCCGCAACCGAATTCGAGCACCTCCATGCCGGGCCGGAAAAGCCCGCGGGTGATCTCCAGCTTCTTCCGGTAGGACGCCTCGTCGGCGACCGGCCGTCGCGCATAGCGCCGGGCAATGCGGTCCCAGAAACGGCTCTCGCGGTCCATCCTCTGCCTTCCCGGTCATCCTGCCACGTCGGGCATGGAAACGTCGCCGGATCACTCAAACACGCCTGCCGCGGCGCGGCCTTCCCATGGCTGGCGCGGTTCCGTAGGGTCCCGCCCCTTGCGACAAGGGAAGGCGCCCGACGGTGGACTATAACCTCGTCACCGATGTCCATTATTACCAGGACGACACGGCGGTGGCGGCCGCGGTCGCCTTCACCGACTGGACGTCGGACCGGATCCTGCGCACCGAAATCGCGCGCCTCACGCCTGTCGCGCCCTATCGGCCGGGACATTTCTACGAGCGGGAGCTCCCCTGCCTGCTCGCCGTCATCGAACGGTTCGACCCGCTCCCCGCCACCATCCTCGTCGACGGCTATGTGACCCTCGGCGCGGACGGCCGCGACGGCCTCGGCGCGCACCTCCACCACGCCCTCGACGGACGGGTTCCGGTCATCGGCGTCGCCAAGACCCGCTTCGCCGGCACTCCACCGGGCACGGAAATCCATCGCGGCGCGAGCACGCGGCCGCTCTATGTCACCAGCCGCGGCATCCCCCTCGATGCGGCGAAGCGCCTGATCAGGGGCATGCACGGCCGGAACCGCCTGCCGACGATGCTCGCCGCCGCCGACCGCGCCAGCCGCGACGCGGAGGCTACGAGGACTCGACCATGATGACGAGCGAACTCGCGTCCACCCCGTCATACTCCATCGCCTCGGCCGCCGCGTCGCTCTGCATCGCCGCGGCAAAGGCATCCATATCCGGGACGTCCATCAGCACCGCGACCCGGGTCGGGTCCTGCGGGTCGACGAAGGTCCGGATATTGGTCACGCCGAGCGCCCCGAAAAGCTCTCCGCGCTTCGGCGACTTGAGCCAGTGCTCCGCGCCCTTGGTGATCTTGTGATGTCCGATCAACGTCGGCATGGCCGTTCCTCCCTTCGCCTGATCCGGTCGCCCCGAATTACTTCACGTCCACCATGCCGGTGATGTGGGTCTGGTTCATCGCATCGTCCTCGCCCGGCATGTCGACGAAGAGCCCGCCGCCGCTGGCGGTCGCCCACTTGCCGGTGCCGCCGACGATCGCCCAGACGCCGGCCGGGCTCTTGGCGTTCTCCATCCACCAGTGGATCAACACCGTCTGGTCCATCGCGTCCTTGAATGCGCAGTATCCGTTGCCGGCGATAACGCCGCCGGCCATCCGCGCAGCACCGAAACAAGGACCATGGAGACCGGCCATCGCCCCGTCGCCCTCGACCGGCTCCCACATGCTCTGCAAGTTGAGGATGCCGTCCGCGTCGCCGGTCATGAACGTTCCGCCCGCGCTGGTGCTCTTGCCGACGAAATCGACCGCCACCGGCGCGGCCAGCGCCGGCGTCGCGAGGAATGAGGCCACAAGGGCCGTGAACACCCGATTGATCTTCATTGCACCCTCCGTTCGTATGAAGCGGCAGGACCTGCACCGAAGAAATCCAGAGTCGCGAGCGTGATCGCCCTGCCGCCGGTCTCGGCTCCCTTTGGGGTCGGCTGGAGCGATATGTCTGACTTGCCCGCTTCGAGCCTGACTCGGAATGCTTCTCCGTGCAACCGGATTCGCGTTTTACCAAAGTGCGAGCGGACCCGGCGGATTCACCGGCAGATCGGCAATTTCCGCGCCGGCACGTGCGGCAGCGAGGCTCTCCACGCATCGATGACCGGCTCGAGGCTTCCCTTGGGCCAGAATTTCGGGGTGCCGATCGATTTGAGGCACGCAGCGTTCCAGTAGAGCCCCGCGTCAGACAGGGACTTCCGGCCCTTCACCGCATTCGCCACGGCGTCGATGTCGCCGGCCTC
>JAGRKY010000619.1 GCA_020442095.1 Bauldia sp. | reverse complement strand
CTTCCTCGACCTTGCCGGCGGTGAGATTGTCCTCGAAATCGAGGGAGAGGGCGAGGAGGATGTCCTCCGGGCCGCGATGAAGGGTGCGGAGCTCGTTCATCCCCGACACGGTCGGGGTCGCGAGCACGATGTTGCGGATCGTCTCGACGATCTCGGGCGCGGCCGCCTCGCCGATGAGCAGCCCTTTGGTCTCGATGGCGAGGAAGATCGCGGCCATTGCGAGGATGACGCCGATGCCGATCGAGGCGGCGCCGTCCGCCCAGACAATGCCGAGGGACGAGGCGAGGTAGACCCCGACGAAGGCGACGAGCAGCCCCAGCATCGCCGCGGTATCCTCGAACAGGACGGTGAAGACCGTCGGGTCCTTCGACTGACGGACGGCCGCGATCAGGCCGATCTTGCCGCGCGCCTTGTCGAAGCTGCGGAAGGCGATCGTCCAGGCGATTCCCTCGAAGACCAGGGCGAGCGCCAGGACGACATAGTTGATGACCGGATCCTCCATCGGGTGCGGATCGCGGATCTTGGAAATGCCTTCGTAGATCGAGACGCCGGCGCCGACCGCGAAGATCAGGATCGCGACGACGAAGGACCAGAAATAGAGCTCGGCCCCGTAGCCGAAGGGATGACGGGCATCGGCGGGCCTCGCGGCGCGGCGGATGCCGTAGAGAAGGAGGCCCTGGTTGCCGGTATCGACCAGCGAGTGGATGCCTTCCGACATCATCGCCGAGGATCCGGTGAGGCCGGCGGCGACGAACTTGGTCACGGCGATCAGGGCGTTGCCGGCGAGGGCGGCATAGATGACGATCTTCGAGCCGTGAGCGGCCATCTACGCATGTCCCCGTCGGTCAGGTCGCCTTGGCGATCTCGGTCGCGAAAGTCTGGACGCCCTCGCTGATGAACTGGATCGCCAGCGCGGCGAGGATGACGCCGAGCAGGCGGCTCGCGACGATCCGGCCGACATCGCCGAGCCAGCGGTCGAGCCGCTCCGAGGCCATCAGGACGACGTAGATCAGCCCCATCAGGACGATGATGATGCCGACAAGCGCAACGAGGTCCACCCAGGAATTGCTGCGGGAACCGAGGAGGATCGTTGCCGAGATGGCACCGGGGCCGGCCATCATCGGGATCGCCAGCGGAAAGACGGCGATCTGGGTCAGGCTCGAATCGCTGGCTGCGCCCTGCGGCGGCGCGTTCGCCGGCTTGCCGGAGTCGAAAACCATGCGGAAGGCGATGGCGAAGAGGAGCAGGCCGCCGGCAATCTCGAAGGCCTGAATGGTGATGCCGAAGAAGCGGATGATGGCCTCGCCGAACAAGGCGAAGGCGACGAGGATCGCGCCTGCGATAAGCACCGACTGGATGGCGATGGTCTTGCGGGCGGCATCCGACATTCCCGCGGTCACCACGATGAAGAGCGGGACAATGCTGATCGGATCTGCAGTCACGAAAAGCGTGACGAAGGAATGGATGAGTTTCTCAAGCATGGAATCCGGAACCGGCGCCGTTCAAGATGCACCTGTTCCGTAGCAACACCGGGCGGATAATTCCATCCGGCAAAGGATGAAAGGCGCCGGGCCGGGGTTTTGGATTGCCCGTCGCGGATCGACGATCCGGTTTGCTCAGTGCTTGCGCGAGCGGTGATCCGCGATGAACAGCGTGAGCGAAAAGATCGTGAATGCTGCGACGATGCCGACGATGACGATGACGGTATCCGTGGGCATGAGCCGATTCCTCCTGATGTTTTTCGGCGATTCTGCCCGGAGGCACGACGGCCGGACCTTGATCCAGATCAAGTTTGACGTCCGCGCCGGGCAATGCACGCGCGCCGCGCGGCGGCGAGACGGGGCCCGGTCAGGAAGGCCGTCCGTCGGTCAGCGGTAGAAGCTCGGGAAAAGCAGCAGAAGCACGCTAAGGATTTCCAGCCGGCCCATCACCATGGCGATGGAGAGGATGAACTTCGCAGCGTCGGGAAGGGGCGCAAAATTTCCGGCGGGGCCGATGACGCTGCCGATGCCGGGGCCGACATTGCTGACGGCGGTCGCGGCGGCGGAAAGCGCCGTCGGCGGATCGAGGCCGAGGATCGCGAGCGCGATCGATATGACGACGATCGATCCGAGATAGAGGAAGACGAAGACCGCCACCGATCCGACCTGTTCGTCGGTGACCAGCCGGCCGCCGTAACGCAGCGGAATGACGGCGTGGGGGTGGATCGAACTCTCGACGTGGCGCGCGATGACGCGGGAAGCCATCTGGAAGCGGAATATCTTCAGGCCGCCGGCCGTCGAGCCGGTGCAGCCGCCGACGAAGGTGAGGGCAAAGAACCAGACGGCGGAAAACGTCCCCCAGGCCAGATAGTCCTGCGAGGCGAAGCCCGTGGTCGTGACCACCGAGACGATGTTGAAGGCCGATTCGGTCAGCGCATCGCCGACACCGAAGGCCCGGCTGGTGACGAGCCAGGCCGAGAAGAGCACGACCATGGCGAGGATGGTCAGCAGAAAGGCCTCGACCTGCGGGTCCAGTCGTTCGCGGAGGCTGCCGCGCTGGATGAAGCGGAGATAGGCGAGAAAGGGCATCGCCGCGAACAGCATGAAGATCACGGCCGCCCACCGCAGGGCCGGGCTCTTGAAATAGCCGAACGAGGCGTCGTGGGTCGAGAATCCGCCGGTCGGCAGGGTGGTCAGGGCATGGTTCAGGGCATCGAAGGAATTCATGCCGAGGACGAGATAGGAGAGGAAGCAGAGGACGGTCAGGCCGACATAGATTTCCGCCACCGCGAGCGCGATCGAACGGGCGCGCGGCAGCCTCTTGTCGGAGCGGTCGGAGAATTCGAGCCTGAAAAGCTGCATGCCGCCGATCTTGAGGAAGGGCAGGATGACAATGGCGAAGCCGATGATCCCCATGCCGCCGATCCACTGGC
>JAGRKY010000618.1 GCA_020442095.1 Bauldia sp. | reverse complement strand
CGCGCTTGCCGAAGCCGGTCTTGAGCCCCTGCAGGCCGGTGGCGATCCACTCGGCGGTCTCCTCCGCCATGTCGGGGATCGACTCGTAATGGGCATGGCAGGAGGCGATCGCCGGCAGCTTCTCGTGGACGCAGCCGCCGAGCAGGTCGAGGACGCTGCGGCCGAGCGCCTTGCCCTTGAGGTCCCAAAGCGCGATGTCGATCGCGGCTGTCGCATAGGAGGCGATGCCGCCATGATAGCCGTACCACCAGGCCTGCTGCTTGTTCTGCCGCCACAGCGCCTCGGTCTCGACCGGATCCTTGCCGATCAGGTTGGGCGCCATGCCCTCGATGATCGCCCTGGCGGCGAAGTTCGCTTCCGGGAACTGGGTGATCGATTCGCCCCAGCCGACCTGGCCGTCGTCGGCCGTGATCTTGGCGAGGCAGAGATGGCGCAGCGCGTTGAAGTCGTTCGGTTCCGGGTAGCTGACCGGAATGGCTTCGACCTTGGCAATCTTCATCTTTCGCGCCTTACCCGATTGCGCCGCGGAAGAGCGGCATGCCTTCGATACCGAGGTCGACCTCGACGAGCTGTCCGGTCATCGCCGCGCCGGTCACGTCGAACGGCCCCATGTCCGCGACGAAGAGCTTGCCGCCCTTGCCGAAGCAGCAATTGAGCGGGGTGACGCCGACCTCGAGGAAATCGATCAGCGTGCCGTCCTTGCCGACATGGTCGACGCCGCCCGAAGACACCGTGGTGATCCAGAAGTCGCCCTTCTCGTCGATCTTGAAGCCGTCCGGGATATGGTTCTCGGGCAGCGTGCAGAGGGTCGTCTTGGTGCCGTCCGGCGTCCGGCGGATGACGCGGCGGTTATAGGATTCGACCCAGACCAGCGAGCCGTCCGGCTCGGCGACGATGCCGTTCGGATAGACGTGGTCGAGCTCCTCGAGAATCCTGGCGACGCCGTTCGTCTCGACCATCACGATGCGTCCGGGATGATGCTTGGTGTCGGGCGCCCAGTCGCCGGAATCGGTGAAATAGAGCTTGCCGTCCGGGCCGAAGGTCAGGTCGTTCGGTCCGTCGAACTTGACGCCATCGGCCTCGGTGACGAGGATCTCGACCTTGCCGTCCGGCGTCGTCTTCTGGATCGACGGCGGGCGGTGCTCCGGCGCCACCCAGGCGCCGACAGTCGGCGTCTGGGTCGAATAGACCGCGCCGTCGGTGCCGAGCATGCAGGCATTCGGGCCGCCGCCGACGAAGGCATAGGTGCCCTGCTCGTTGGTCTTCGGATCCCAGTAGCCGATCTCGCTCCTGTAGGTGTTGGCGTAGATCACCCGCCCGTCATCGAGCTCATAGGGGCCCTCGGGGTGGCCGAGCCCGGTGGCGCGCACCACTGTCGGCTTTTTCATTCCTTCCTCCCTGTTCTCACCAGTTGACCAGGCCGCCGGTGAAGTTGATGGCCTGCCCGGTCATGTACGCAGCCTCGTCCGAAAGCAGGAACCATATGGCGCCGGCGCATTCCTCGGCGCTGGCGCCGCGCTGGAGCGGCACGCCCTTCTTGCGCAGGGCGTCGAAATCGGCCGCCGTCGTGTTGCGGTGGCCGGCGACCTCCGCGAGGAACTTCTCCTGCATCTCGGTCTCGACAATGCCGGGACAGATGGCGTTGACCCGGACCGGCCGGTCGGCCAGCGCATAGGAGAAGGACCGGGTGATCGACAGGATCGTCGTCTTGGAGGCGGCATAGGCGGCGACGTCGGTCGACGTCGCGAGCTTCGCCGAGCTCGACGAAAGATTGACGATCGCGCCGCCGGGCCGGAGCCGCGGGCCGATCTTCTGGCAGAGGAAGAAGATCGACTCCGCGTTGACCGTCTGGACCTGCCGCCAGTCCTCGACGGTCAGTTCGAAGATCGGCATGATGCGGATGATCCCGGCCGAATTGACGAGATAGTCGAAGCCTTCGACCGACGCGGCAAGCGCCTCGCGCTGATCCTGATCGGCGACGTCGACGACCCTGGTGTCGCAGCCTTCGGCGGCGAGCGCGGCAAGCCGGGCGCCGTCGAGATCGACCGCGAGCACCGCACAGCCTTCCTCGACCAGCCTCAGCGCCACCGCCTTGCCGATGCCGCTTGCGGCGCCGGTCACGACAGCCCGTTTGCGGTCTTCCTCCCGCATCGAAAATCCCGTCCCTTTCGTGGGCTCGACTATATTGAAACGTTATCGTGGCGCGCAAGCCCTTTTGTTTTGCAGATTTGGCCACTCCGCGTCGCTGGAGGGCAGCCGCAGGGTGTTTCCCGCCGGATGTGGCCTCAGGCATGTCGGCGGGCCAGGTAGTTGCCCTTGCAGAGATGCCCGGCAGGGTCATTGCGGTTCGGCCTCGCCGGGATCGCAAGCCCCACGCCGTGGCCATTCCGTAGGGAATTCCGCTGAATTCAT
>JAGRKY010000617.1 GCA_020442095.1 Bauldia sp. | reverse complement strand
GCGATCCCGAGTTGCGCGACCGCACCACGGTCGGCGGGCTCGAGGCGCTGGCCCGCAAGATCCACGGGGCGACCAACGTGCCGATGTTCTCGCCGCGGACCTTCGCCGACCTTTTCCGCATCCTCGCGCAGGAAGTCGGCGAGAACGGCTACCACTTCCAGCAGACCGCCGAGAATGTCACCGAGAAGCTCATCGAGGCGGGCCGCAACGTCAATCGCCGCCAGGTTCTCTTCGTGGTGAAGGGACTGGCGCTCAAGGGGCACGTCTTCTCGACGACCGACACGCCGGAGCGGCTGGCCGAGGTCTTCCGCGACCAGGTGCTCTACCTTGCCGGAAGCGCGGGCATCGAGGTCACCGAGGAAGAGACCGCCCTTCTCCCGGCCTGGATCGTCGGGCGTTCGGCGGCGCCGCCGCCGCCGAAGCCGGCCGCTACCCCTCCCGCCAAGCCCAAGACCCCGCCCGAGCCGGAAAAGAAGTCGCTGCTGCGCCGTCGTCCGGCGCGTCCGGTGACGACGAAGGCCGCAGCCGAGGAGGAAGAGCCGCCGGCAAGCGAGGCGGCAGCGAAGAAGGCAAAGGCCGAACCTGAATCCGGGCCCGAGCCCAAGAAGCCGACGCCGTCGAGTGGGTCCTCGCATCTGCGCCGGCTGGCGGAACTGCGCGCCGGGAACGCTTCGCGGACCCCGGGCCGGCTGGCGGCGCTGCGTTCCGGGAAGGCCGACGACAAGGAAAAGGCCGGAGCGGCTTCGCCGGAACCGGCACCGCGAAGCGCCGCGAAATCCGCGACCAAGAAACCGGACGAACCGAAGGACGAGCTCGAGAACTCGATCCTTGCCGCCATTGCCGAGGCCGTCGACGTGCTGGTCGAGGACGGCGGTTCGGCCAAGGACAAGGATGCCGAAGAGGCGGGCGAGGAGATCGAGGTCGATATCGAGGCCGAGATCGGGGAGATCGTCGAGGCGGAAGCCGATACGGCGGCCATCGCCGAGGGGCCGCCTCCCGAGGCGGAGCCGAGCGAGGGCGGCGACAGCGACGATATCGGTGACGAGATCCAGCGGATCATCGCCTCCTACAGCAAGGCCCGCCAGCAGAACTGAGCCGCTTCCCGGCCGCCCCACCGGGGCAGCCGGATCAGCTCGCGGCCATCCGGTCGCGGAGCCAGGCGGCGATGCGGGCGGTGCTGCCCTGGTCCGCATTCCAGGTTTCGGCCGCGGCGAAGGCGGTTGCGCCGAGGTCCGGATAACCGCTGACGGCGCGTTCGAGCGCCGCCAATACCGCTTCGAGGGTCGTGTCGGCGAAGGTCACCGGCTCGCTGCCATACCGACGCGCGAAACCGGCCATCCAGCCGCGCTCCGGCACGACCAGAACCTTGCCGAGGGTCAGCGCCTCGACGAAGACGCCGGAACCCGAGACCTCGTAGCGCTCGCGATAGGGCAGGACGACGATATCCATGCGGTCGAGCATGGCGAAGTAGTCCCCGGTCGACACCATGCCCTCGACCAGCTCCACCGCGGGATCGTCCCGCATGGCGGCGATATCCCCGTCGAGCGCGCCGCCGGTCTGGCGCGACAGGCTTTCCGGGTCGAACTGGGCGGTCCAGGCAATGCGATCGCCGAGGCTGTTCCGTGTCGCGCGGACAAGGCCCGGTATCAGGTCGACGCCGCGCTCGAGCCGGGTGCCGCCGAGATAGCCGATGCGCAAGCGGTCGGCCTCTTCGTTCCGGCGCGGCGCGGCATGATCGAGGGCAAGCGCCGCGGCGACATAGGGATAGAGCTGGATGTCGAAGGCGTCGCCGCCGAGTTCGACGAGCGTGTCGATCTGGCTCCGGGTCTCGCAATAGACGAGCAGCTCGGCATTCTCGAGCTGCTTCAGGGCCGCGAAGGCCTCCCGGTAGATGTCAGCGACAATGCCGGCGCGGGTGGGATGGGCGCCGAGGTTGGAATCGACGATACCGATCATCAGCGCCGACCCGTCGGCGCGGTGATTGCGCAGCATCCAGCGGGCGAGCCCGAGGATCGTCGTGTTGCGCATCGTGTGGAAGATGAAGAGCCGACCGTCCGGCGGCATTTGCCGGTCGAGCTCGGCCTCGAAAAACAGGTTGACGTTGCGGTGCCACTGGAGGTCGTCGAAGGGGAGCTCGCCCGTATACATCCGCGTCGTGATCGCCGACCGGAAGTCGAAGCCGAGGTCCGGCGGCGGCAGGCCGGCGTCGGAGGCGCCGTAAAAGGTCGCCGGCAGGCCGAGGGTGGCGCAGAGGCGGCGGTAGAAGAGGTTGTTGTTGAAGTTGTGCCCGTGGCCGGTGTCAGGCGCAAAGGCCGGGTCGACGACGATCGCATGCGGACCGGCGAATTCCCCGGCTTCCGCAATCGGCGGTGCATCCATGTGGCCGAGGGCGATGTCGAACTCGCCGAGCCAGACGAGCGCGTGCCAGATCGACATTCTCGGCTTCTTCGGCTTCGGCTCGTCGGGATCGGCGAGCAGCGCCTTCAGCCGTTCGGCGAATGACGGCAGGCTCGCGACGTCGTCGAGCTCCACCGCCTGATGGAAGCCGCGGCGGACCGCGCGTCCGCTGACCGGGCCGGCATCGAGCGCCTCGAGCAGCAGCCGGTAGCTTCGCTCCGTCTCGCCGGCGCGGGCGAGCGCGTCGACCAGCCGCATGCGGTTTCCCTGGCCCGACGCGATCGCGTAGGCGGCCTCCCGCTCCCGGACCGCATTCGCCCAATCGCCCCGCTTCTCGAATGCGTCGGCTTTCGCGCGATGGTCGTCGAGCGCCTGTTTCCGGTCCCTGGGATCTGCCACCGGCTACCCGCTATCCGCCAAAGACCGGCCGTCCGGCGTTTCCCGCCGGCAGGGCTCAGCCGTTCGCCATATATTGTCCGCCGTTGATGGTCATCACCGCGCCGGTGATGAAAGCGGCGGCATCCGAAGCCAGATAGGCGACGAGCGCGGCGATCTCCTCGGCCTTGCCGAGACGGCCGACCGGGATCTGGGCGATGATCCCCTCCAGCACCTTCTCCGGAACGGCGGCAACCATCTCGGTCTCGATATAGCCGGGACAGATGCAGTTGACGGTGACGCCCTTGCGCGCATTCTCCTGGGCAAGCGCCTTGGTGAAGCCGATGACCCCGGCCTTGGCGGCGGAATAGTTCGCCTG
>JAGRKY010000616.1 GCA_020442095.1 Bauldia sp. | reverse complement strand
TCACCAACATCGTGGCGCTGCTGCTCCTCGCGGTCCTCGCCCACCAGTGACAATGACCCGGGCGGCGAAAGCCGCCGGGGCAAGAACCAGGAGGGCCTGCCGGTGACGGCGGGCCCTTTCTGCGTTTCAGCGGAGCGCGACGCGCATCGGCATGCCGCCCTGCGGAACGAGGACGATGCGCGAGACCGGAACCACGTCCTCCTCTCCCGCCCAGTCGAAATCCGCCGCCCTGACCAGCGAAGCGAGCACCACGGTCGCCTCGATCGTGGCGAATGCCGCGCCGATGCAGACCCTGGGGCCGGCGCCGAAGGGCATGAACTGGTTGCGCGGATAGGTGCGTTCCAGGCCGGGGGCGAAGCGGGACGGGTCGAAGACGTCCGGATCCTTCCAGAGCAGCCGGTGGCGATGGACGACGTAGACCGGAATGACGATCAGCGTCCCGGCCGGAATCGGGTGGCCGGCAAGCTCGGTATCGACGGCAGCGATCCTGGTGATCGTCGGCACCGGCGGGAAGAGCCGCATGGCCTCGTTGACGAACTGGCGGGTGAGGACGAGCTGCGCGACATCGTCGCGTGCGACCGCCCGGCCGCCGGCGACCGCGTCGACCTCGGCGCGCAGGCGCTCCGCCCATTCGGGCGAGCGGGAGAGGAGGTAAAGCGACCAGGTGAGGGCGCGCGACGTGGTGTCGTGGCCGGCAAGCAGGAAGGTGAGGAGATTGTCGACGAGCTGTTCGTCGGCGAGCTCGCGGCCGGTCTCCGGATCGGTCGTCGCGAGGAGGCGGTTGAAGAGATCGTCCTGCGGCGACTGCTGCTGGCGCCGGGCCGCGATCATGCCGGCGACCAGGCGGCGGAGCTCGGCGGTCTGGCGGCGTAGCGCCCGCTTGCCGGGATGGGGCATCCAGAGCGGCAGGTTGAGAGCACCGCTGGCGATCGCCCAGGGCATGCCGGCGGCGAAGGCCGCGGCACCCTGTTCGATGGTCGCGGTCACCTCGGCATGATCGCTCGGCAGGATGGTATGGGCGATGACGTGATAGGTCGCGCTGACCATGTGGCGGTCGACGGCGTGGACCTCGCCGGGCGGGGCGTCACGCCAGTGGGCGAGGGCGGATTCGGCGCCGGCGACCATCGCCGGCACATAGTCGAGGATGTCCGAGTGGCGGAAGAGGCCGGCGACGGTGCGCCGCTGCCATCGCCAGTCCTCGCCCTCGGCGGTCAGGATGCCGTTTCCGGTCAGCGGCGACAGGATGCGCTTCTGCAGCCCGTCCTTGGGGAATTCGTCCCGGCGGTCGAGCAGGACCTCGCCGACGAGATGGGGCGCGCAGACATAGGCGACGCCCGACGGCCGGGCCGGCACGACGATCGGTTCCTCATAGGCCACGGCGGGAATGGAGAGGAGGGGATTTTTGGCGAGAAGGAAGAACTGCCGGACACGGCCGACCGGCACCTCGAGCGGCGGCACCCGCGGCAGGCGGAGCGGTCCGGAAGCCGAATCCTGAGCTGCCATCCGCATCGCGACGTATCCCGGCTGGAACCTCCCGGGGGAGGCGGAAACGTCAGTTACAGGCCCGCTAGCCCCGGCCGCCGCCGAGGACACCGCCAAGCACCTGGTTGACGAAGCTGTCGTCCTTGCTGGCGGTCGGCGTGGTACGGGAAATGAAGTCGAAGACCTTGCCGTCCTTGAGGCCGTAATCGGCGAGGCGGACGACCTCGTCCTTGTCGTTGAAATAGACGGCGAGGACGCGCTGGTCGACCACCCTCTCGGGCATGAAGGCGGCGGCCTGGCGACGGGTCTGGCTTATGTAGTAATAGGTCTCGCCGCCGAAATTGCCGGTCGTGGAGGGGGAGCCGAGGGCAATCAGCACCTGGTCCTTGCTCGACCCGACCGGAACCTGCTCGAGGGCGATCTCGGAGGCGACATAGCCATGCTGCGTCGTGCTGCTGATTCCGGGGCCGCCGACGCAGCCGGCCGTGCCAACCGCCAGGCACAGGCTTGCCGCCAGTGCCAGACGCCGACGCGGGTTCGAAGATATGTGGCGCAAACCGTTGCTCATTTCGGCATTTCCCCTAGCCTACGTGCCCGCGGCTTGCAACAGAATCACGCCGCGCGCGCCCGAGGAGACCATGTGATGATCGCCCGACTTTTCAGGCGCGGAAGCAGCGATTCCGCCATACCAACCACCCTTTACGGCGCGATCGTGGCGGGGGCCCGCAATCCGGTGCTCTATCGCGATTTCGGCGTCGCGGATACCGTCGACGGACGCTTCGAGTCGGTTGTGCTGCACTGCGTTCTCGCGCTGCGCCGGTTCGGCGGCGGCGATGCCGAGATGCGGGCGACCGGGCAGGCGGTGTTCGACCTGTTCTGCACCGAGATGGACCGGTCGCTACGCGAGATGGGGGTCGGCGACCTGGCGGTTCCCAAGCGGATGCGCAAGATCGGCGAGGTCTTCTACGGGCGCTCGGCGGCCTTCGATTCGGCGCTCGCCAACAAGGACGCCGGGGCGCTCGCCGAGTCGCTGGAGCGGAACATGCCGGCGGCGGAGGGGCAGCAACTGGCGGTCGCGGCGCTTGCCTCCTATATGCTAGCGTCCGACGCGGCGCTGGCGGCGGCCGACAAGGACCGGTTGATGAAGGGCGAATTGCCGTTTGCCGATCCCGCCGCCTTTCTTCAGGACGGAAGAGATGAAGGACAGGATCCTGCCGGTAAAGCCGATTGACGTCGATTCAATCCCTGCTGCCGGCCATATCGTCAGAATCGAGGCCGACGCCGATGCGCGGGCGGCGATCGCGGCCGAATACGGGCTGGTCGGCGTCAATTCCTTCGTCGCCGAGCTCGAAATAGGGCGTCAGCCCAATGGTTCCGTGACGGTGGAGGGGCGGGTTCGCGCCGAAATCGTCCAGAATTGCGTGGTCAGCCTCGAGCCCGTGGTCCAGACGATCGACGAGCCGATATCGATGCGCTACGTGGCGGAGGGCGATGCCACCGCGCCGGCGCCGCCCAAGCCGGGCGCGGAGGTGCATATCGACCCCGATGTCGAGCCGCCGGACGTGCTGGGCGACGGGACGATCGATCCCGGCGCGGTCGCGCTGGAGCATATGGCGCTGGCCATCGATCCCTATCCGCGGGCGCCCGGGGCCGAAATCCCGACCGAATTCGGCGAATCGCCGGAAAATGGCCATGAATCGCCATTTTCAGTCCTCGCGAAGCTGGCACGGACGACAAATTAGACGGACAACGGATTTTATCGTGAGAAGGCAAGGCGAAGCCTTTGTCTCGTAGCTGCAAGCAGGTATGTTTGCCGTCCCGCCGCGAGCAGCCCATCCGGCGAGGCGCGCATGGCGCGGGGGCATTTTCGGACGTTGATTGAATGGCGGCAGAAGTAACCGTTTCGCTTGACGCCATGGG
>JAGRKY010000615.1:2645-2924 GCA_020442095.1 Bauldia sp. | reverse complement strand
CCATCGTCGAGGGCACGGCCGGCAATACCGGCATCGGGCTGGCGCTGGTCGGGGCCTCGATGGGCTTCAAATCGGTGATCGTGATCCCCGAGACTCAGAGCCAGGAAAAGAAGGACATGCTGCGGCTCGCCGGCGCGACCCTGATCGAGGTCCCGGCCAAGCCGTTCAGCGACCCGGACAACTACCAGAAGGTGGCGCGCCGCCTCGCGGATTCGCTCCGCGAGACCGAGCCGAACGGCGTCCTCTTCGCCGACCAGTGGAACAACCTCGACAACCGCA
>JAGRKY010000615.1:0-2594 GCA_020442095.1 Bauldia sp. | reverse complement strand
ACGGCTTCATCTGCTCGGTCGGCACCGGCGGGACCCTCGCCGGCACCTCGCTCTACCTGAAGGACAGGAAGCCCTCGATCGTCATCGGCTGCGCCGACCCGGAGGGCGCCGGCATGTACAGCCTGTTTTCCACCGGGGAAGCCAAGGCGAGCCCGGGCAACTCGATCACCGAGGGCATCGGCCTCGGCCGCTCGACCCCGATCGTCGGCGACATCACGGTCGAGAAGCCCTACATCGTCCCCGATACCGAGGCCCTGCCGGTGATCTTCGACCTCGTCCAGCACGAGGGCCTCGTGCTCGGCGGCTCGTCCGGGATCAATATCGCCGGCGCCATCCGGCTGGCGAAGGACCTCGGCCCGGGCCACACCATCGTCACCATCCTCTGCGACCTCGGCACGCGCTACCAGTCGAAGCTCTTCAACCCGGAATTCCTCCGGGCGAAGAACCTGCCCGTTCCGGGCTGGCTCGCCGAAAGCCTCGACATCGCCATTCCCTTCGAGGGCGGCTGAACGCGGTTCCTCTGCGCCTACCCAAGCAGGCTCGCGTGAGGCTATGATCGCCGCAGAAGGGAATCCGATCGTGCCGACAACGCTGCTGTTCCGCGAAGACGCCTACCTGCCCGAGACCGAGGCGACGGTGCTCGACGTCACCGACCGCCGCGGCATCGTCCTCGACCGTACCGTGTTCTTCGCGACCGGCGGCGGCCAGCCCGGCGACGCCGGCATCCTCCGGCGCGCCAGCGGGCCTGACATCGCGATCGCGACCGCCGTCTACGGCGACGACAAGAGCGAGGTCATCCACGTCCCGGGCGAATCCGAGCCGCTGCCGGAGCCAGGCGAGACGCTGACCGCATCGCTCGACTGGGCGCGCCGGCATCGCCACATGCGCATCCACACCGGGCTCCATCTCCTCTCGGTCGTCCTCCCCTACCCGGTCACCGGCGGCCAGATAGGCGCCGAGGAAGGCCGTCTCGACTTCGACATCGAGGGCGAGGTGCCGCCGAAGGAGGAGATCGAGGAGAAGCTGAACGCCCTCATCGCCGCCGACTATCCGGTCAGCGACGAATGGATCACCGACGAGGAGCTCCTCGCCAGGCCGGAAATGGTCAAGACCATGAAGGTCAAGCCGCCAATGGGGACCGGCAAGGTCCGCCTCGTCCGCATCGGCGACATCGACCTCCAGCCCTGCGGCGGCACCCATGTGCGCTCGACCGCCGAGATCGGCCGGCTCGCCATCGGCAAGATCCAGAGCAAGGGACGCCAGAATCGTCGCGTCCGCATCCACTTCGCGGAGCAGGCATGATGGATCGTTCCCGCTGGTTCGTTTCCACCGAATGGCTGGCCGAAAGGCTGGGCGACCCGGATATCGTCGTGATCGACGGTAGCTGGCATCTGCCCGGACAGGGCCGTGACGGGCGGGCCGAATACGACAAGGCGCATATCCCAGGCGCGGTGTTCTTCGACATCGACGCGGTCGCCGATATGGCCAATCCCCTGCCCCATATGCTGCCGACGCCGGAGGTCTTCGCCGCGGCTGCCGGCGCGCTCGGCATCGACGCGCGCCAGCGCATCGTCGTCTACGATTCGGCCGGCCTGTCCTCGGCGCCGCGGGTATGGTGGACCTTCAGGATCATGGGCGCCGCCGACGTCGTCCTACTCGACGGCGGCGTGCCGAAGTGGCTCGCCGAGAAACGGCCGATGACCGACGTCCCGACCGAACGGCCGCCACGCGTTTTCACCCCGCGCTTCGATCCCTCGGCGGTCTTCGACATGGCTGGCGTGCGTGACGGGGTCGCCGACGCCGCCATCCAGCTCGTCGATGCGCGTCCGCGGGCGCGCTTCCTCGGCGAGGCGCCGGAACCCCGGTCGTGGGTGAAGTCGGGCCGGATTCCCGGTAGCCTCAGCGTCCCCTCCACCGCGCTCGTCGCGAACGGGACCATGGTCGAGCCGGAGGTGATCGCCGCGGCCTTCGCCGAGGCCGGCGTCGACCTGACGAAACCGATCGTCACGAGCTGCGGCTCGGGCGTCAATGCCGCGACGCTGACGCTGGCGCTGGAGATGATCGGCGTAGACCGGAGCGGGCTCTATGACGGCTCGTGGACCGAATGGGGCGCGCGCGACGACATGCCGGTCGCGACGGGAGACGACAGCGCCGGCTGACCGGCAACCGGGTCAGCCGTTGGCAAGCCGGCGGAGATAGGCGACGCTTTCCGACACCGCCTGGTCCTCGTCCTCCCAGTCAGGATGCATGTTCGCCATCTCGACGAAGAGCGTGCCGTCGAAGCCGGCCTCCTCGAGGATCGCCAGGAAGGCGGGGATATCGAAGATCCCCCGCCCCAGCGGCGCCGACGGCCACCATGCGGTCGGATCGCCGCGCGAGGCATCGATGACGATCATGTCCTTGAGATGGACCATCTTCACCAGCGGCGCCGCGACGCGCGCGGCATCGAGGAGATCGTCGCCGACCCGGACCGCGTTGCCGGTGTCGAAGCAGATGCCGAGATTGTCCGCCCCGACCGTCCGGACGAGATGCGCGAGGTCGGCCATCGCGAGGTCGGCATGGTTCTCGATCGCCAGCGTCAGGCCGAGATCGGC
>JAGRKY010000614.1 GCA_020442095.1 Bauldia sp. | reverse complement strand
ACCCCGCCGGCGCTGTGGCCGAGCAGGAAGAGTGGCAGACCCGGATGGGCGGACCGCGCGATGGCGACCACGCCCGAGACGTCGCTGACATAGTCGGCGAAGCTGTCGACGTAGAAGCGCTCGCCGTCCGACTGGCCGCGGCCGCGAAGGTCGAGGGCGTAGACGGCGAGGCCGCTCGCCACCAGCCGGTTCGCGGTCCAGATGTAATAGCCGCTGTGGGAATTGAAGCCGTGGACGAGGACCACGACACCCCGCGGCGATTCCGCCGGCTGCCACGACCTGTAGAAGATCCTCAGCCCACCGGTGCCGTTGAAGCGATTCTCGGTACCAGTGTCTTCGCCTGCCTGAAGCATCTCGTCATTCCCCCGATTTCAGTGGAAGGCCCGGCCGGGCGCGCGACGCGCGAGAAACGGAAGGGCGCCCGGGCAGGCGGATGGCCAGTAAGTTGAATGCGGCGCATGCTACACCCTCGAGGTGCCGTCGTATCGCCCAATGATTCGGCAAGCTTCGCGCGCCGCCGTTGCAGACGGACGGGAACGTGGGAAGCTGCGGCGGAGGGCTATCCCTGCCACCAGCGCCCTTCGAGCTCGACGCCGAACTCGGTTGGTCGGCGGGCGAAATGGTCAATGCCGGCAAGCGCCGGGTCCGGCTTGACGATGATCGCCGTCGCCATCCGCTCGACCAGGTGGCGATGCGGCTGCTTGGCGACGAAGGCCTCGCGAAAGGCGCCGGACTTGAGCGCCGGCGCGATCCTCGTCGAGATGCCGCCGGCGAGATAGACGCCGCCATAGGCGGAGAAGATCAGCGCGAGATCGCCGGCGAAGCGGCCGAGATAGGTGGCGAAGAGCTGCAGCGTCTCGACCGCGGCGGGATCGTCGCCGGCGAGCCCCCGGGCAGCGACGTCGGCCTCGTTGGCGAGCGTCGGCTCGACGCTATTCGCGGCGCAGATCGCCTTGTAGAGGCGCAGCATCCCGGAGCCACAGACGAGCGTCTCGGTGCTCATCCGCCCGAAGGTCTGTTCGACATGGGGCCAGATCTCGAAATCGCGCGGGCTCACCGGCCCGAGATCGACGTGGCCGCCCTCGCCGGGGATCGGCACCCACCTGCCGCGGCTGTGGATCAGCGCGCCGGCGCCGAGCCCGGTTCCCGGGCCGACGACGACGCGGGCGCCATGCGGGGTGGCGATGCCGTCGCCGATCGGATCGACGCCGTCCTCGCCGAGGCCCGGCAGGGACAGCGACAATGCCTCGAAGTCGTTGAGCAGGATGACGTCCGAGAGGCCGAAGCGCTCGATCATAGTCTTCGGCTCGGCCGCCCAGTGGTTGTTGGTGATCTGCACCCGGTCGCCGGTGATCGGTCCGGCAAGCGCCAGGATCGCCGTCTTGGGCCGCTCGGCCTCGGGCCGGTCGCCGATCGCCGCCGCCATCGCATCCTCGATGGTCGCATAGTCGGCGGTGGCAAGCGTCGGGATGCGCTCGATCGCGGCATCCTCGTCCTGGATGAGGGCGAAGCGCGCGTTGGTGCCGCCGATGTCGCCGCTTAACACCGGGAAGGCGATTCTTTCCGGAGACGCCGCCATCACGCGGCCTCTCCACGATCGGTCCGCGAGGTGAAGTCGCCGGGATGGCGAATCAGGATGTCGGCGGTCGAGGCGTTGAGCGCCATCGGGATGTCGTAGACGACCGCCAGCCGGGTCAGCGCCTTGACGTCGACGTCATGCGGCATCGGCGTCAGCGGATCGATGAAGAAGACCAGCGCCGAGATCCGTCCTTCGGCGATCAGGGCGCCGATCTGCTGGTCGCCGCCGAGCGGACCGCTCTTCAACGCTGTCACCGAGAGCGCCGGCAGCGCCGCCTTGATCCGGGCGCCGGTGGTCCCGGTTGCGAAGAGATCGAATTGCGACAGCCGCTCGACGTGGGTCGACGCGAAGGCGACGAGCGCGTCCTTCTGGTTGTCGTGGGCGACCATGGCGAGCGCCGGACGTCCTGCCATTCCTGTACTTCCCCCCTCCAGGCGCCGGGAGCGCCTCAGTCCTTGATATATGGCTGGCCGTCGGCGGCTGGCGGCCGTGCCCGCCCGATCAGCCCGGCAACCAGGACGATCGTCGCGATATACGGCGCCATCGCCAGGAATTCCGACGGAATCGGTGTGTTGAGGATAGCGAGTTTCTGCTGCAGCG
>JAGRKY010000054.1 GCA_020442095.1 Bauldia sp. | reverse complement strand
CCCCATTTGATGATCGCCTCGAGGCCGGTCGCCTTGCCGGCTTCGAGCACCGGCCGGTCGATCACGTCGTCGCCGGCGATGACCAGGCGCTGGTTGGGGATCGCTGCCAGCATCCCGGCGGAATCGAGCTGCTGACCCTCGACCGGCGGGATGTGGACGGTGATGCCATGGGCGTCGAGTTCGGCGGCGAATTCGTGGAAGTGGCGGATCAGGTGGCCACAGGTCACAAGCAGGGTAAGGGTCATGCCTTCAGTCGTCCTTCCGCGCGTTCCCGATAGACGACCTCGGCAATGCGGAAGTTGATTTCCTCATCGATATCAACGGCTTCCCAGGGTGACATTTCGAACATGAAGGGGCGCCGCCCGAGCCGGTTGCGGGTCTCGAGCAGGGTGTCGCCGCCGAAGATGTAGAGGCAGGAATTCTCCTCGTAGAGCGGCGGCAGGTCCTGGGTTCTCAAGAGGATATTGGCGTTGTGGTTGACCGGCCGGCAGAGCTGGTCCCAGAGGCGGGTCTGGTGCGCGGTCACCGAGAACAGGCTGTCGTAATTCGGGTAGTTCTTGAGGAATGCCTCGACCGCGCTGTCGATCGTCGCGGTGGTGATCAGCGGGTTGGTCGAATGGGTCTGCAGGTAGAAGCGCGACGGCACCTGCGCCATGTCGTGGAGCAGCACCTCGTTCATCGGCGTGGTGCCGTCGGTGAGGTGCGCCGGCCGCTCGATCAGCACGACCGAGGGATATTTCTCGGCGCATTGCTCCATGATGATCGGCGAGTCGGTGTCGATGACGACCTTCTCGACCGCCTTGCAGGCGAGCAGCACGTCGAGGACATGCTGGTAGAGCGGGCGGCCGTCGCCGAAGGCGCGATAGTTCTTTCCGGGCACACGCTCGGAGCTGTGCCGCATCGGCATCAGCGCGACGATTTCGTGGGTCATACCGATGTGGATGCTTTCGATACGGATGGAGAATTCACGTCGGCCGGAACCGAAAGGGCGTCGTCGTCGTAGCTGATCCGCGCCCGCGATGCATGGGCCGATGTCGGCCCGACATGCGCCGGGCCATGATGGCTTCCCGCGTCGGGCGGGAAGTAGAAGCGGTTCTTGATCTCGCTGGTCACCTCGGCCTGGAAGCGGTGGCCGAGATACGTCCCCCAGAACTGGTTGAGCCGGAACAGCAGGATGCTACCGAGCTCGCGGCGGAGCTGACCCTCGCGCGACGCCTGGCGGCTGTCGGCGATCACGGTGCGGACGGTCAGCATGACGAAATCGACGAAGGAGAAGCGAAGCCCCGGCTCGATCGAGCGCAGCGCTATCGCCTCGCGACGATAGCGGTTGCGGACCCGGCCCCAGGATTCGTCGTGGACGTGGATGACCTCCGCCTCGCTGGCATAGGTGATCTGGAGGCCGGTGCGCTTCATCTCCTTGGACCAGGCGATGTCCTCCAGCCCGGTCAGCGTCTCGTCATAGGGACGAATCTCCCAGAGGCTGCGGCGGATGGCGCAATTGGCGTTGTTGCAGAAGTAGCTCGACTGGCGATGCGCCGGCTCGTTCGGGAACCATTTGGCGAAGATCTGGCGCTCGGAGAATTTGGTGATCTCGTTACCGCGCTGCATGCCGTAGACGAGGCCCACCGCGGCATCGTCGAAGGGCTCGACCATGCGCTCCAGCCAGTCGATCCGGGTCGGATAGACGTGGGCGCTGGCGAAGACGAGGATCTCGCCCCGCGCCGCCTCGCAGCCGACGTTCAGCGAACGGCCGAAGGAAAATTCCGACTTGGGGATCGGGACGATGCGGGCGCCGTAGGATTGCGCGATCGCCACGGTATCGTCGGTCGAGCCGGAGTCGACGAGGATGACCTCGAAATCGCGGCGCGACTGGAGGGCGAGTCCGGCAAAAAGGCGACCGATGAAGCGCTCTTCGTTATAGGCGCGAACGACGATCGAGATTTTCGGCTTGCTTTCAGAAACCTGATATGAATCAGACATCTACCCGTCTCTGACAGTGCGCCCCGCCGGGCCTGAGGCCCGTCGCCGGCCGGCTGGCGCAAGCGCTTGCGCATCGCCGATCCGACGCATGGTGATATATCCGAGGCCGAAGCGCAAAGTAAAGCTTGCGCAAGGCGTGCCGCCATGTCGTCCAAGGCTTTCCGGCGGGGTGTGTCATCGTTGCAGGGACGCCCGGCAACGGAGAGCGCCGGCGCCGCGCCGCTGCCGTCCGCGGCCATCGCCATGTGATTGTCCGAAGCGCAGCCCCGTCGCTTGCGATTCACGCGCGGTGCCCAACTGCCGGGCAGTCTGGCACAAGTTTGCGCAGATAATGTCGAATTGAAAATCGAGACAAGTGTCGAACATTCGCGCGGCAATCCTTGTCAAGACTGTTTACCTCCAATAAAACAGCGTCTTGAGGGATGGCGACGGGGGCCGGAATGCGGCTCGGCACATGGCTTGCTGTGGCTGTCCGGTACACCGCCTGGCGCGCCTTCCGGACCTGTGTCCCGACGCCCGGGCCAGTCTCGCGAAATCCGGCACCCGGGTGCCGCAACAACCAAGGAACGTCCTCCTCTTGTCCAACGCCCCGACAGACTGCCTCCGGATGGAAGCCCTGCTTGCCGACTTCGAGCCCGATTTCGAATTCGTCGCCCCGCCGCCGCTGCCGCAATCGGAATTCGAGGAGCGGCTCCGGCGGATTCGCCGGGAGGCGGTCGTTGCCGGACACGACGCGGTGATCGTCCATACCGACATGATCGGCTGGTTCCATACGTCGAATGCCTATCTGCGATACATCTGCGACTGGATGCGGGAAGGGGCGCTGATCATCCCGTCCGACAGCGACAAGGAACTGGTGCTGCTGTCGTTCTTCACCCAGTCGGTGGTGCTGCCGCCGGGCGGCGAGCCGCTCCTGGTCGACCAGATCTGGCAGATCGGCGCGATCGGCCGCGAATATGCCGACCGTCCGGGCTCGTCGACCGCGAAGACCGCAGAAGCGGCGGCGAAGATCCTCGCCGACCTTGGATTGGCCGCCGGGCAGATCGGCATGATCAGCGATGCCACCGGCGCCACCTTCCTTAGCCACCTCAAGGACCTTGCGCCGCGCGCGAAATTCGTCGCCGCGAGCGACATCGTCGATCGCATGCTGAAGGTGCCTTCGGCGCGCGAGGCGGACATGTTCCGCGCCGCCGCCCAGCTCGTTTCGATCGGGACGCAGGCCGCCTATCACGTGACGCGCCCGGGCGTGACGGACGCCGAGATCTATGCCGCCTTCACCTTCGCCCAGCTCGCGCGGGGCGGCGAGACCGGCGACGGCTACCAGATCGGCATCAACGAATACGGCACCCATTGCGGCAAGCCCTACGGCCGCAAGGTCCGGCCGGGCGACCTGATCAACCTCTACATCTCCAACGTCGCCTACCAGGGCTACAACGCGCAGACGGCGCGGATGATCGCGGTGGGCGAGATCACCAGGCGCCAGGAGGAGGTGCTCGCCATCTGCGCCGAGGGCGTGAAGCGGGCCGAAAAACTGATCAGGCCCGGCGCGCTGGTGTGCGACATCAACAACGCGGCCTTCGAACCCTATATCGAGCATGGCCTTCTGACGTCACCCGACGCGCGGACGATGCCCTATAACTGGGCGGCGATGGACGATGGCGGCCCGCGGCCGGTGCCTCGGCAATACGTGCCGGACGCGGACTGGGAGGCCAGGGGGCGGAAGCTGATGCACGTCTACCCGGCGACGCATGGGCCGCATAATCCGAACCTCGGCCATGCGATCGGGATGGCCGGCGCGCGCACCAGCTACAACATCGCTTCCCACAATTTCGACCGGCTGGAGGAGGGGATGGTCTTCGTGCTGCACGCCCAGTGGCTGGAAGCCCAGTCGGCGGGCTGCAACATCGGCGACTGCTATCTGGTGACGGCCGACGGTTTCGAGAACCTGAGCCGGCACACGCCGCTCGAGACGTTCCGCGTCCCGGCCTGAATCCCCGCCGCCGCCGCCCGACGGGGGGCGGCGCGCGTCAGGCGGAGAATGTCTGCAGGACGTTGATGAAGCCGTTGTGGTCGCCGTCATTCGGCGTCAGCCGCACCCGCTCCTCGAGATCGACGAGGTGCTCCTCCATCAGCTTCCTCGCGGTTTCCAGGTCGCGTCGCCGGATGGCGGCGATGATGTTGCGGTGATCGCCGCAATTGTCGCGGGGCTCGACCTCGTAGAGCGCATTGACCAGCGACACCCGCGCCAGGACCTTGAGGAGAACCTCGATCAGGACCTCGTTCTTGCCGAGCTTGGCGAGCTCGACGTGAAACTGCGGGGCGGGGCCGACCTTGCCGCGCTCGCCGGTATTCTCGGGGAGGTGGCGTTCCTCCTCGTTCAGGGCCTCGAGCCGGTCCAGCCCCTCGTCGGTGGCATGCTGCACGACCAGCCCGAGGATGACGGATTCGAGGCCGTGGCGGGCGGCGAAGAGCTGCCGCGCCTCCTCCACTGACGGCTCGGCGACGAAGGCGCCGCGGTTGCGCTTGCGCTCGAGCAGGTGATCGCGCTGCAGGACATCGAGGGCGCCGCGGACAACGGTCCGGCTGACGCCGAAATGTTCGGCAATCACGTCGTCGAGGATCTTGGCGCCGGGTTTCAGCGCGCCGCTGCTGATCGCCGACGACAACGTGGCGCAAATCCGGTCGACAACATCGTCGGCGGCGTCCGTGCGGCCGGAATCGGTGGCGCTTCCTTTTGTTTTCGACCTTGCCGATTCCCGGGGCTTTCTCGCCATCTCTCTTCTCCAGTCTCGTGCCTACAGTAAGAGCAAACTCACGAAATTTGTGCGATCAGAATGTCGATCTTTGTTGCGAAACTTTTCTCGAAATTTCTTCCGAAAAAAATATCTCATATTTTTCAGTGCATTGATGCGATTGACCTGATCGCTCTCTCGCTTGGCATACGCCTTGCAATTTCGGTTCCATGCATCATCCTGTGGACAGGTCGCAAGTGCAGGCTAAAACAAACAATCTCGTGGTTCGAGGGCTCACTCACTACTACGGGAGCGCGCCCGCCGTCGAGGATGTGAGCTTCGAGATCGCAGCGGGCGAGATCGTTGCCCTGCTGGGCCCGAGCGGCTGCGGCAAGACCACGGTGCTGAGGGCGATTGCCGGCCTGCTGCCGGTCAGGCCGGGCATGATCCTGCTCGCCGAAACCGACCTCGCGCCGATCCCGGGGCGGGCGCGCGGCTTCGGCATGGTCTTCCAGAACTACGCGCTGTTTCCGCATATGACGGTCGCCGAGAATATCGGCTATGCGCTGTCCTGCCGGGGCTGGCCGCGCGAGCGCAAGCGGGCGCGGGTCGCGGAGCTGGTGGCGACAGTCCAGCTCGAGGGGCTGGAGCGGCGCCTGCCGCGCGAACTCTCCGGCGGCCAGCAGCAGCGGGTCGCGGTCGCCCGGGCGATCGCCGTCGATCCGGCGCTGCTCCTGCTCGACGAGCCTTTCGCCGCGCTCGACCGGGCGCTGCGCATCGACCTGCAGGTCGAACTGGCGCGGCTCCAGCGCAGCCTCGGCATCACGACGCTGATCGTGACGCACGATCAGGAGGAGGCGCAGTCGCTGGCCGACCGAATCGTGGTCATGAACCGCGGCCGCGTCGAGCAGATCGGCTCCCCTTCGGAGGTCTATGACAAGCCGGCGAGCCTCTTCGTCAACGGCTTCATGGGCTACGCGAGCCGCATCCGCGCCACGGTCGAAGCGATCACCGCCACGGAGACGACGCTGCTCGTCTCGACCGGCGAAACGCTGACCCTGCCGCGGCCGCTGTCGATGCGCAAAGGGTCGCGGGTCGTGCTCACGACCCGGCCGGAAGGCGTCGCGCTCGGCCGCGAGCCGTCACCCGGCGGCCTCAAGGCGGAGGTGCTGATGAGCATCCCGCACGGACCGAACGTCATCCACAGCCTCACCCTGCAGGACGGCACCGAGATCAAGGCAACCGAACCGCGGCACGGTTCCGTGGTCGATCCCGCCGACCCCGGTTCCGTGTTCGCGACGCCGGACACCAAGAGACTTCACGTATTCCCGGAGGAGGACGTCCAACCGGATTTCAAGGCCAATCCAGAGACATGAATCATCGTGAGAAGGAGCACCTGACATGGGGAAATTTGTCATGAATCGCAGGCACCTGGGACTATCGCTGGCGGCGGGGCTGTCGCTGCCGCTGCTGTCCGGCATTGCCCTTGCCGACTCGTCCATCGTCGTCGCGACCTTTCCCAACACCTGGGAGGACGCCTATCGCAAGATCATCACCCCGATGCTCGCCGATGAGGGGATCGAGCTGACCATCGCGCCAGCCCTGACCACCCTCCAGATCGGCAACTCTCTGGCCGCCGCCAAGGCCGGCGCGCCACCGCCCTATGACGCGCTGCTCCTCTCGCCGGGCGACACGGCGACTGCGATCGACAACGACCTGATCGTCAAGATCGACCCGACCAAGCTGAAGAACTGGGACAAGCTCGACCCGCTGTTCCAGACCGAATACGGGCCGGTCGTCACCGTCGAATTCTGCGGCATCGGCTACAATCCCGACCTCGTGCCGCGGCCGTCGGGCTACAAGGTCCTGTTCGAGGACCCGGCCTACAAGGGCCTCGTCTCCTTCGGCGGCCTGTCCAACACCGAGATCATGGCCCTCAGCGAGATCGCGCGGATCTACGGCGACGGTCCGCTCGACATGGACGCGGTCTTCGAGCTGATCAAGGAGAAGAAGGACCAGCTCGGTCCCTTCGTCGACACGACGGCGCACCAGATGACGATGTTCCAGCAGAAGGAAATCGCCGTCTTCATGGCCTGCACCAACAACGTCGCGCAGTTGCAGGCGCTCGGCGTCAATGCCGAATTCGTGGCGCCCGAGACGGGTACGCCGGCGGTCCCGGTCGTCATCCACATGACCAAGGGCGCATCGGACCCCGACGCGGTCTATGCCTATATGGACG
>JAGRKY010000613.1 GCA_020442095.1 Bauldia sp. | reverse complement strand
ACGCGCGACACTAACCCGATTCCCTCAGCCCCGGCGCCGGGTGAATTGAACCGGTCGACTGAAGCGGAACCATTCATGGTCGAGACGCCTGCCTTGCGACCGACATCTGACCAAGCGGCAAGTCCGTTCTCGCTGCCAAATCTGCTCACCTACGGGCGCATCCTGGCGGTGCCGGCGATCATCGTCACCTATTACCTGCAGGACGATCTCGGCCGCTGGCTGTCGCTCGCCGTCTTCATCACCGCCAGCGTCACCGATTTCTTCGACGGCTATCTGGCGCGGGCGTGGAAGCAGCAATCGTCGATCGGACGGATGCTCGATCCGATCGCGGACAAGCTGCTCGTCGCGACCTCGCTGATGCTGCTGGTCTCCGACAACACCATCGGCGGGTGGTCGCTGCTCGCCGCGATCGTCATCCTGACCCGCGAGATCTCCGTATCCGGGCTCCGCGAATTCCTCGCCGAGCTGAGGGTCAGCGTTCCGGTCACCAACCTGGCGAAATGGAAGACCACGCTGCAGATGGTGGCGATCGGCTTCCTGCTTGCCGGATCGGCCGGCGACAACCTCTTCCCGAACCTCGATATCTTCGGCTCCGGCCTCGGCATCGTCTCCTATGTCGGGCTGCTGCTGCTGTGGGTCTCGGCGCTCGTCACCCTCTACACGGGCTACGACTATTTCCGCGCCGGGATCCGCCACCTGCTGGCGGAGGATTCGTGAAGCTCGTCTATTTCGCCTGGATACGCGAGCGGATCGGCATGCCCGAGGAGGACATCGCCCTGCCCGAAGGCGTCACTACCGTCGCCGGCCTCCTCGACTGGCTGAAGGGGCGCGGCGAGCAGTATGCCTATGCGCTGGCGGAACCGTCGGTCATCCGGGTCGCCGTCGACCATGTCCACGTCGCGGGCGATGCGCCGCTTGCGGAGGCGCGGGAAGTCGCCCTCTTCCCGCCGATGACCGGTGGCTGACCGCCCGCCGATCGAGGTCCGGGTCCAGGCCGGCGATTTCGACGTCGCCGCCGAATGCGAAAAGCTTTCCCGGCTAAGCACCAACGTCGGCGCGATCGTCACCTTCACCGGGCTCTGCCGCGACGAGGACGGCCGCCTCCAGGCGCTGGAGCTCGAGCATTATCCCGGCATGGCCGAGGCCGAGATAGCCCGCATCGCCAAGGAGGCCGCCGATCGCTGGCCGCTCATCGGACTGACGATCATCCACCGCTTCGGACGCATCCGGCCGGGAGAGAATATCGTGCTGGTGGTCGCCGCTTCCGTCCATCGGCAGGCGGCCTTCTCCGCGGCCGACTTCCTGATGGATTTCCTCAAGACCCGCGCGCCCTTCTGGAAGAAGGAGCACCTTTCGGACGCGGAAGGCGGCTGGGTCGAGGCAAAAAAAGATGACGACCAGGCGGTCAGGCGCTGGTCGTCATCGGATTAGCAGGCCGGGCCCCGCGACCAGGGCCGGCGATCCCTGCAGGTCAGCCGACGATTTCGATGCCGGAGAACCAGTAGGCGATCTCCTCGGCGGCGGTCTCCGGCGCATCCGAGCCGTGGACCGAATTCTCGCCGATCGAGTTGGCGAATTCCTTGCGGATAGTGCCTTCGGCGGCGTCGGCCGGATTGGTCGCGCCCATCACTTCGCGGTTCTTCAGGATGGCGTTCTCGCCTTCCAGGACCTGGACGATCGTCGGACCCGACGACATGAAATCGCAGAGCTCGTCGAAGAAGGGGCGTCCCTTGTGGACTGCGTAGAAGCCCTCGGCCTGCTTGC
>JAGRKY010000612.1 GCA_020442095.1 Bauldia sp. | reverse complement strand
ACCCGCCAGATGCGCGTCACCGCCGACGGCGTGCCGGTCAACCTGACCCCGCTCGAATACCGCCTCGTCGCCTATCTCATCCACCATCACGATCGCACCGTACCGGCCCCGGAACTGCTGGAGCATCTCTACGGCACCGACGACGGCCGCGAGGCGAATGCGCTCGAAGCGCTGGTCGCGCGGCTTCGCAAGAAGCTCGGGCCGCGATCGATCGAGACGCGTCGGGGCTTCGGCTACACCATCGACCCGGACGACGCATGAACCGGGGCTCGTTGCGGCTCCGGCTGCTGCTGGCCGGGACGGTATCGATCCTGGTGGCGCTGGGCCTCTCGGCGATCGGCCTCCCCCTCCTCTTCGAACGGCACGTCGAACGGCGGGTGGTCGCCGAGCTCGGCGTCCATCTCGACCGCATCGTCACCGGGCTCGATATCGGGCCGAGCGGACGGCTTGCCGAGGCGAACCAGCGCTCCGACCCGCGGTTCGAGCGCCCGCTTTCCGGCCTCTACTGGCAGATGCAGGTGGGCGACACGCTGCTGCGCTCGCGCTCGCTCTGGGACGAGACGCTCGCCCTGCCCGTAGACGCGCTGGTCAATGGCGAGCCGCACCAGCACAGCATCCCCGGACCGGGCGGGTCGGAGCTGCTGGTCCTCGAGCGCAGCATCACCCTGCCCGAGCGCCTCGGCGGGGGAACGCTGCGCGCCGCCGTCGCCGTCGATTCGGCCGAGCTGCGGACCGCGACGCGCGCCTTCGCCGTCGACCTCTTCCCCTATCTCGCCGTCATCGCCCTGTTCCTGATCCTCGCGACCTATGCCCAGGTGACGGTCGGGCTGCGGCCGCTGGCCACCGTCCAGCGCCGTCTCGCCGCCATTCGCGGCGGCGAGACACGGCGGCTCGGCACGGCCTTCCCGAACGAGATCCAGCCGCTCGCCGCGGAGGTCGACGCGCTGCTCGACGCCCGCGAGGCGCAGGTCGACCGCGCCCGCGCCCGTGCCAGCGACCTCGCGCACGGTCTCAAGACGCCGCTGCAGGTGCTGTCGGGCGATGTCGACCGCCTGCGCGACAAGGGCGAGACGGCGATCGCCGGCGAGATCGAGGAAGTCGCCGCATCGATGCGCCGCCACGTCGACCGGGAACTGGCGCGCGCCCGCAGCGCCGCCGGCGCGCCGGATGCCCGCGCCGCGATCGCCGAGGTGGCGCAGCGCGTGCTCTCCGTCATTACCCGGACGCCGCATGGCGAAAGGCTGGGATGGACGCTCGACATCCCGCCCGGGACGAGCGCGCGGATCGACGGCGACGACCTCGCTGAAGCGCTCGGCAACCTCGTCGAAAACGCCGCCCGCCACGCCCGCGGCGCGGTCAGGATCGCCGCGGAACGCATCGACGACACCATCGTCGTCACCATCGCCGACGACGGACCCGGCATTCCCGACGAACAGCTCGACGAGGCACTGGCCCGCGGTACACGGCTCGACCGGATGGGCGATGGCGCCGGGCTTGGCCTCGCCATCGTCCAGGACATCGCCGAGGCGTGGTCGGGGCGGCTGACGCTGCGCAACGGCGACAACGGCCTCGAGGCGGCGCTCACCCTGCCGGCCTGATCGCCGACGGTACGACGCGACTGGCCAACGCGACTGGGAGGCTGCATCGGCGACGGGGATGTGCTTTGTTCCGGGCAAATCACATCGCTTTCAGCCCAAACCGCCGGAGATATCGTGGAAACGTTCAAGGCCCTGCTCATCACCCGCGACGAGACGACGAAGA
This sequence comes from Bauldia sp., assembly GCA_020442095.1. The sequence continues at coordinate 747 of JAGRKY010000612.1, read as the reverse complement.
AGCAGTCGGTCGCCGAGACGATGCTCACCCCCGCCGACCTGATGGAGGGCGATGTCGACGTCCGCGTCGACTATTCCACCGTCAACTACAAGGACGGCCTGGCGATCACCGGCAAGCTGCCGGTCGTCCGCCGCTTCCCGATGATCCCCGGCATCGATTTCGCCGGCACGGTGGAGACCTCGTCGCACCCCGATTTCAAGCCGGGCGACAAGGTGGTGCTGAACGGCTGGGGCCTCGGCGAGACCCACCTCGGCGCCTACAGCCAGATGGCTCGGGTCAGCGGCGATTGGCTGATCCCGAAACCGGATGGTTTTGCCGCCGCCGAGACGATGGCGATCGGCACCGCCGGCTATACGGCAATGCTGGCGGTGATGGCGCTCGAGCGCCAGGGCGTCGCCTTCGATTCCGGGCCGGTGGTGGTGACCGGCGCCGCCGGCGGCGTCGGCTCGATGGCGATATCGCTGCTGTCGCGGCTCGGCTACCAGGTCCACGCCGTCACCGGCCGCAAGAACGAGCATGAATACCTCGCCAGCATCGGTGCCGGCGAGATCATCGACCGGGCCGAGCTCGCCGAGCCGGCGAAGATGCTCGCCAAGGAGCGCTGGGCCGGCGGCATCGACGCGGTCGGCGGCAACACGCTCGCCAACGTCCTGTCGATGACGCAACGCGGCGGCGCGGTCGCGGCCTGCGGCAATGCCGGCGGCATGGACCTGCCGACCTCGGTCGCGCCCTTCATCCTGCGCGGCG
>JAGRKY010000611.1 GCA_020442095.1 Bauldia sp. | reverse complement strand
AATGCATCGGCCAGGGCATTGCCAATGCCGCGACCGGGTTCATCGGCGGCATGGCCGGCTGCGCGATGATCGGCCAGTCGATGATCAACGTGAAATCGGGCGGGCGCGGGAGGCTGTCGACCTTTTGCGCCGGAATCTTCCTCCTCTTTCTCATCGTTGTCCTCGGCGACTGGGTCCGGCAGATCCCGATGGCGGCGCTGGTCGCGGTGATGATCATGGTGTCGATCGGCACCTTCAGCTGGTCGTCGATCAAGAATCTCAGGACCCATCCCAGGTCGTCCTCGATCGTGATGCTGGCGACCGTGCTCTGCGTCGTCTTCACCCACAACCTGGCGATCGGCGTGTTGGTCGGGGTGCTGCTCTCCGGCATCTTCTTTGCCTGGAAGATCGCCCAGATCTTCCGGGTGACATCGACATTGTCGCCGGACGGCCGGACGCGGACCTACGTCGTGGAGGGACAGGTCTTCTTCGCCTCGGCCGACGCCTTCACCGCCGCCTTCGATTTCAAGGAAGCGCTTGAGAAGGTCACCATCGACGTCAGCCGCGCCCATATCTGGGACATCTCCAGCGTCGCCGCGCTCGACATGGTGGTGCTGAAATTCCGCCGCGAAGGGGCGGAGGTGGCGATCGTCGGCATCAACGAGGCCAGCGAGACGATCGTCGATCGGCTGGCCATCCACGATCAGCCCGGCGCCCTCGAGCGCCTGATGGGGCATTAGGGCGCGGCTTCCGCTACGCTCCCGGTCGCACGTCCCGTCCGAATATGCGCATTGCCGCGTCCGTCTTGCTGCAGGAGTAAGCCATGTCGAAGTTCATCGCCCTGGTCGACGGCTCGATCTATTCGAAGAGCGTCTGTGACCATGCCGCCTGGATCGCCGGGCGGACGGGATCGGAGGTCGAGATCCTGCATGTCCTCGGCCGGCGCGACATGACCATGGCGCAGTCAGACCTCAGCGGCAGCATCGCGCTTGGCGCGCGGACCGCGATCCTCGAAGAACTGAGCGCCCTCGACGAGCAGCGCGCCAAGCTGTCCCAGAAACGGGGCTGGGCGATCCTCGATGACGCGAAGGCGCTGGTCGAGGCGGCGGGCGTCGCGGGTGTGACGACCCGGCTCAGGATTGGGGACCTCGTCGAGGAAGTCGCCGAATGCGAGGCGGATGCCGACATGGTGGTCGTTGGCAAGCGCGGCGAGGCGGCCGACTTCGCCCAACTGCATCTCGGGTCGAATCTCGAACGCATCGTCCGCTCGGCGAGCAAGCCGACCTTCGTCGCCTCCCGTGCCTTCAGGCCGATCGAGCGCTTCCTGATCGCTTTCGACGGCGGCGCCAGCAGCATGAAGGCCGTCGATCACGTCGCCCGCAGCACGCTCTATGCCGGCCTGCAATGCCGGCTGGTCATGGCGGGCACCGAGACCGAAGAGGCGACGCGGCAACTGGAAAATGCCAGGGCGATACTCGTTGCCGGGGGCTATGACGTGTCGGCGAGCGTCGTTCCGGGCCAGCCGGAGAAGGTGATTGCCGATACCGTTGAAGCCGAAGGGCTCGACCTTCTGGTGATGGGTGCATACGGCCATTCCAGGATCCGCAGCCTGATCATCGGCTCGACGACGACCGAGATGGTCCGCTCCTGCAAGGTTCCTGTCGCGCTCTATCGCTGACATCAGGCGGGGGACCGCCTGACCTCAGCCGGCCGGCCCAGCAGCGACCGGTAGAGGCCGGACATGATGGTAGGTGTTCACGAGCACGCCGCTCGCTGCCGCCGTCGTGCTTATGAGGGAAAGTTCGCGCGCGTCCGCCCCCTCGGGAAAGAAACGCTTCCCGCTGCCCAGCAGAACGGGGCAGACAAGCAGGAGGACCGTCTCGGCGAGCCCGTGCTGCAGTAGCACCGGTGTCAGCGTCGAGCTTCCCCAGACGATCAGGTGAGGACCGTCCTTGGCCTTCGCGTTGTGGATGCCCGCCACGATGTCTGCGCCCAGGCTCTCGACCGGCCCCCATTCCAGGCTTTCCGGCCGATGGGTAGCGATGTGTTTCCTCGCGCCATTCAGGCTGTCGGCCATCGGGCTCCTCCCGGCCTTTGGCCAGTAGTTGCTCCAGATATCGTAAGTGCGGCGCCCGAGAAGAAGGTCGAAGGCTTCGCCGTGCGCGGCGACGATCGCCTCGCGCACCGCCGGATCGGCATGCCGCATCGACCAGCCGCCAAGTTCGAAGCCGTTGTCCCGGTCTTCGTCCGGCCCGCCCGGTCCCTGTATCACGCCGTCCAGCGAGATATGTTCGATGATCGTGATCGTCCGCATGGGTGAAGCTCCCTTGGTTCACTCCCCGATACGGTGATGACGAATAGGCTCGCGCGGATTCGACATCGGCCGAGCTGGGGATCGGCCCGATAACGGCGCGCGAATGCGACCGGATACGATCGATGCCGGATGGTCAGTGGATACTGCGGATCATCCGGGCGTCCGGCAGGCAGGTGACCGTGTCGCCGTTCTTGGCCTGCCACTGGCCGACGGTGACCCGCGTCTTGAAGCCGACCAGGCCGTCCGAGCCGCCGACATCGAAGCCTTGCGCCTCGAACTGCCGCTGCATCTTGGCCACGTCGGCGCGACTGAAGCCGCCGACTTTGCCCCATTTCGCGACGAACGGCTTGTTGTCGGCGAAGCGGTCGGCGAGATGGCCGACATAGAGCGCGTAGAGGTCGGAGTAGTTGTATTCCTTCAGCACATAGAAGTTGCCGCTGACGATGAAGGCCGGTCCGAGGCGGCCGGCCGGCATCAGCAGGAAGGCCTCGCGGTTCTGCTCGATACGGGGCAGGGGACGACCGTCGATCCAGGTCACGCCGAGCTTGCCCCATTCGGCCATGCCGCGGCCCTGTTCGGGGCCCTCGAGATAGCAGGGGACTGAGGCCGGCACCGCCGCCTCGATGCCCCAGCTCCGCTCCGGGTCCCAGCCCTTGTTGAGCAGGAAATTTGCGATCGAGGCGAGCGTGTCTGGCACCGAGTTCCAGATGTCGCGATGGCCGTCGCCGTCGAAATCGACCGCATAGTTGAGGTAGTAGGACGGCAGGAATTGCGGCTGGCCGAGCGCGCCGGCCCAGGAACTCTTCATCTGCGACGGTTTGATGTCGCCGGCCTCGACGATCTGGAGCGCCGCGATCAGCTCCGGCCGGAAGAATTCCTTGCGCCGCCCCATATAGGCGCGCGTCGCCAGCGTCCGGATTGCCGAATAGGGCAGCTTGGCGTTGCCGAAGCTGGTCTCGCGCGCCCAGATGGCCAGCGGGATCTCGCCGGGGACGCCGAAGCGCTGCTCGATGGCGGCGAGCGTCTTGCCCCATTGCTTGATCAGCTTGCGGCCGATCGCGACCTGGGTGTTGAGGTTGTTCTGGTTGAAATAGGCGCC
>JAGRKY010000610.1 GCA_020442095.1 Bauldia sp. | reverse complement strand
GCCGACGCGCTCGCCATCGCCATCTGCCACGCCCACCATCGCACCGCCCGCGTTCTCGCGAGGGTCTAGGCGCCTTATCCGGCTCGCCAGTGGAGTGGGCAGGCCAGCCTCGCGCTCGCGCTCTGGCCGGGTAAACGGTTTCGTAGCGGGACTTCCGGATATACGCGAACCAGACCGTCGCGCTGCGTGCGGCTCTGCGGCAACTGGATGTCCCAGGCGAGACCGAGGCGCGCCAGCGACCGAACAAGAATGTAGCCAGGATCGAATTGGCCGGGTTCGACACCGAGGCGTGCCGAGTGTGGAAAGGCGTGATGGTTCCCGTGCCAGTTCTCGCCGAATGTGATCAGGCCGAGGCCGGGCAGATTGTAGCCTTGGACCGGAATGCCTTCCACCCGCCACCCCTGATGGCCGGTCCGATGGGCGAAATGGCCGACCATCCAGTGGCCGGTGAGGCTGACGGCTACCCTGAGGCAGATTCCCCAGAACACCCATCCCCATCCCCCGATTGCCAACAGAACAACCGCCGGAGGGAGTTGCTGGGCCATCCAGGTCGCTTCGATCGCCCGATAGAATCGATCCTTATGTGCTTCGCCTTCGATCCGAAAAGCAGGCGGCGAGTCCAGGCGGAAGACGCAATGGAGCTGCCAGTAGGCGTCCATCCAGAACCCCGCTCCGTGGGACGGATGCGGCGGGCATTCGGTCTGTCTTTGGTGCCAGTCGCGCATGTCATGGGCCCTGATCATGCCAAAGGGTCCCGCCATTCCCACCAGTGTGCCGAGATAGACGAGGAGGCGCTCCAGCCACAGGTGCGTCTTGAAGGATCGGTGGATCAGCAGGCGATGCATGCCCACCGAGTGACCGGCGCAGATCGTGACCGCGGTCAGAACGACGAACACCGCAACGGCGCTCCAGGAGAAGCAGAAAGCTCCGCCAACCACACCTGCCACTGCCATGGTGGAAATCCACAAGGATTTGACGGGAGCCCAGACGATGCGTCCGTCGGTAGCCGATGTCTCCGGGAGGGGCTTCACGCGCTCGGTTGCGACGAGGTTGCGACTTGGCATCCTTGAATCTCCACTCTCGCTGGTCCATCATTTAACCGATAGAGTCATATAACTAAATAGTTATAAAACTATATGTCAAGCGCCGACCGGGTGTTCGAAGCCCTCTCTTCGACGACGAGGCGACGTATCCTCGCCTATCTTTCGGAAGCGACGCTGACTGCGGGCGACATCGCCCAGCGGTTCGAGATGTCGCAGCCGGCCATATCCAAGCACCTGTCGATCCTTGAAGCGGCGGGGCTGGTCTGGCGCAAGCGCGAGGGACAGTTCGTCAAATATGGGATGCAGCGTGACACGCTGTCGGGGACACTTGCCGGCTTCCTTCAGGAAGTGTGCCCGCCGTCTCGGGCGCTTCGGAAGGAAAGCGCCTCCCTGTCGAAGAAGGCTAGGGAATAGAGCGAACGGGACGACGATCAAGTCTCGTTTCGATCCCCGGGACTTGTGCTAACAAGGCGCCATGATCGGAAAGCTCAAGGGTATCATCGACTCCTACGGCGAGGACTGGGTGATCGTCGACGTCGGCGGCGTCGGCTATCAGGTCCATTGCTCGACGCGTACGCTCCAGACCCTGCCGCAGCCGGGCGAGGCGGCGACGCTGTCGATCGAGACCTATGTCCGCGAGGACATGATCCGGCTCTACGGCTTCGCCAGCGATGTCGAGCGAGAGTGGTTCCGGCTGCTCCAGACCGTGCAGGGCGTCGGCGCGCGGGTGGCGCTCGGCGTGCTCGGGGTGATGACGCCGGGCGATCTCGCCACGGCGATCGCGCTCCAGGACAAGGCGCAGGTGGCGCGGGCGCCGGGCGTCGGCAAGAAGGTCGCCGAGCGCATCGTCGCGGAACTCCGCGACAAGGCGCCGGCCTATGCGAGCGCCGACCCGGCGCTGATCCATCTCCAGTCCGATCTCGCCGATCGCCGCGCGCCGCAGCCGGTCGCCGACGCGGTCTCGGCGCTGGTCAACCTCGGCTATGCCCAGGTCCAGGCGAGCGCCGCGATCGCGGCCGCGGCCCGCGCCGGCGGCGAAGCGGCGACCACGGAGGAACTCATCCGCCTCGGCCTCAAGGAGCTGGCGCGGTGAGCGGGGCGGAAACCGGCGCGCTGGAGGATCGGAGTACCGGAACCGGCCGGCAGAGATCGCCGCTGGCGCGGGCGATCCTGACGGTCGTCGTCTTCGCCTGTCTCGGTCCCCTTATCGGCGGCCTGATCGCGATCGTCGGCGTGGTGATCTTCGGCTTCGAGATGACCGACCCGCACATGATCACGGCAACGGCCGGCCCGATGATCCTCTATGGCCTCTGGCTCGCCTATCCGACGGGCCTGGTCCCCGCCATCGTGGCCGGGGCGATCGTCGCCGCGGTGGACTACAGCAAGCCGCGCGTCAATGCCCTCATGGCCGCCGCGATCGGACTCGCCATCGGCATCGTCTGGCTCGGCCTCGGCGGGCACCGCCCGGAAGGCGACCTTGCCGGCAACCTGATCATGATCGGCTGTGTCGTCGCGACCGTCTGCTGCTGGTGGCTGCGGCGCAGGCCTCAATCATGACGGGGCTCGCTCGCATGGATGGAAAACCGTCGCGCTTCGCCTGGATACGACGACAGCCGCATTTTGGCCTGGCGGCGGGTGTGTTCGGCGTCCTGGGGCCACTCCTCGGATTGTTCGTCTTCATAATCGAGATGCCGAAGGTCCTGGTCTTTCTCACCCTTCCCTGGCCGCTGGCGGTCCAGACCTGGGGGATTGCTCTGGTCAGTGCCTACAAGCTCGGCCTGCTTCCGGCGCTGGCGGTCGGGCTGGTGGTTGAGACCTTCCGGGTGCTCGGCTTCTGGCGGGTCGGACTTCCGATCGTCGCGGCCGCGGTCGGCGCCGGCGTCACCCTTGTCTGGCATTCCACGCAGATCGCCGCTTCCGAGGAACCGGGCTTTGCGACGACAATGGCTATTGCGGGTGCCGTTCCGGCCTTCATCTGTGCAATCGTGCTGCTGTTGACCATTCGATGGACGGACCGGCCGAAATGAGCCGCATGGTTTCCCCCGAGATGCGCGACGACGACGCCCCGGATTCGACGCTGCGGCCGCAGCTTCTTGCCGACTTCGTCGGCCAGCCGCAGGCCTGCGCCAATCTCAAGGTCTTCATCGAGGCGGCGCGCGCGCGCGGCGAGGCGCTGGACCATGTCCTCTTCGTCGGGCCGCCCGGCCTCGGCAAGACGACGC
>JAGRKY010000609.1 GCA_020442095.1 Bauldia sp. | reverse complement strand
GGTCGGGGCGAGCAGCTTGCTGAAGACATCGATCCCGGCGAACAGCACCGCCGCCACCACGATCAGCAGGATGCCCCGCAACCTGTCGTCGGCGGGAGGTGCGGGGGCTTCCATTCGAGGCTTCAGCTCTTCACCGGACAGGCGGCCCGCGAGGGGGACGGACCCGGCCCTTCTTGGAATCGGGTTTCGACGGAACTTCCGGAGTGGCCGGAAAATCGAACGGCGCGGATCATAGAGAATACGCGTCCCCGCCGCCATCACCGCGATGGAAGGGAGCGCGGCGGCATCGGCGCCGGATTTCCCTCTCACAACGGGCACGCGGATACCCGTTCGCCCTCCTGCCGGTTGGCCTTTCAATCCGGGTCGGCGATGATGGGACCCCGCATCCTGCGAACAGGGCAGATCCGCCATGCATGATCCCGAACTCCCGGTCGACCGCCTCCTCGACCTCTCCGGCAAGGCCGCCGTCGTCACCGGCGCGCATGGCGGCATCGGCGCGGGAATCGCGCGCCGTCTCGCCGAGGCCGGGGCCGCGGTCGCCGTCCATTATCGCGGCGGACGGGACGCTGCGGCTGCGCTGGTCGCGACCATCACGGCAAAGGGCGGCAAGGCCATCGCCATCCGTGCCGAGCTCACCGACCTCGTCTCCGTCCGGGCGGCCTTCGCGAAAGTCGCGGAGTCCCTCGGACCCATCGATATCCTGGTCAACAACGCCGCCCGCCAGACCCATTCGACCATCGCCGGGATGGAGGCCGGCGAGTGGCGCGACATGCTCGCCTCCAACCTCGACGGCGTCTTCCACACCACCCGCGTCGTCACCGACGCGATGGTCGCGCGCGGCGCCGGCGGCGCCATCGTCAACATCGCCTCGATCGAGGGGCTGCAGCCGGCGCTGACCCATGGCCATTACGCGACGACCAAGGCGGGGCTGATCATGTTCACCCGCGCCACCGCCCTCGAATTCGGCCGCCACGGCATCCGCGCCAATGCGGTCTCGCCCGGCGTCATCCATGCCGAGGGCATCGAGGAGAACTGGCCGGAAGGCGTCAGGCGGTGGCTCGCCGCCGCGCCGCTCGGCCGGATGGGCGACGACTACGACGTCGCCGACGCCGTGCTCTTCCTCGCCTCGCCCGCGTCGCGCTTCGTCACCGGCGCCAACCTCGTTATAGACGGCGGCGTCACCGCCACGCCCTCCTTCTGAGGAACCCGGCCATGTCCATCCTTTCCGAGACGGCGCTTGCCGGCCGCACCATCGCCGTCACCGGCGCCGCCCGCGGCATCGGCGCCGGCATCACGCAAGCGATCCTCGAGGCGGGCGGCCATGTCGCACTCCTCGACCTCGACGCGAATGCTGCGGCCGAAACCGCAAAACGCCTCGACCCGGACGGAGGGCGCACCGTCGCTATCACCGCCGACGTCACAGACCCCGCCTCGCTCGACGCGGCGGTCGCGGCCACGATCGAACGCTTCGGCGCACTTCATGGCTGGGTCAACAATGCCGGCATCGTCCGGATGGGCCCGGCGGCGGCCATCACCCCGGAAGGCTGGGACTTCGAGCTCCGGGTCAATGCCGGCGGCGTCATGCTCGGCGCCCAGGCCGCCTGGCGCGCCTTCGCCGGCAGGGGCGGGGCGATCGTCAACATCGCCTCGAATGCCGGCAAGGTCGGCTTCGGCAACATGGCCGCCTACAACGCCTCCAAGGCGGCGGTCATCAACCTCACCCGCTCGCTTGCCGGCGAGTGGGCGGCGGACGGCATCAACGTCAACGCGGTCTGCCCGGGCAGCGTCGCGACGCCGATGCTCCGCGAGGTCGCGGCAGAGCTCGAACGCGACGGCCTCGGCGACGCCGCGACCCTGTTCGCCGGCATGGTCCCCGCCCAGCTCAAGCGCCATGTCGAACCGGTCGAGGTCGGCCGCGTCGTCGCCTTCCTGCTCTCCGATGCCGCGGTCATCATCCGCGGCCAGTCGATCAATATCGACGGCGGCGAGACGCCCTATTGAGGATGCGCGTTCGGGATTCCGGGCGTGCTTCGAGGCTCCGCCGCGCCGTGCGTCCTTCGAGGCCCGACCTTTGGTCGGGCACCTCAGGATGGCGAGGTTGGGTTTTCGGACCAGTCCTGGAAGAAGTGCTGCACGGCCCTTTGGTAACCGTCTTCACCCACCTCGTCATGCTGAGGTGCTCCGCGCGGCGGAGCCTCGAAGCACGCAAGCGCGGTTCTACCGGTTCGCCCCCGGCCATTGCGGGGCATCCCCCGCATAGCGGTCGAGGCCGATGTCCTGCATCGTCGCGCGGCGGTGGATCTCGGCGAAATATGGCTCGAAGACCGCGTTCTTTTCCTCCAGCTTGGCGTGCTCGGCGAGCCAGGCCGGCACCGTCTCGCGGATCTCGGCGAGGACCGCCGGCTCGTCGATGGTAGTGAGCC
>JAGRKY010000608.1:3278-8536 GCA_020442095.1 Bauldia sp. | reverse complement strand
CCGCTCGGCGACCTCGACCTCGGCCTCGGCTTTGAGAACAACACCAGCTACCCGGCCCCCGGCGAGATCATCCTCTTCCCCGGCGGCGTCAGCGAGACCGAGTTCCTCATCGCCTATGGCCCGGTCTGCTTCGCCAGCAAGGCGGGGCAGCTTTCCGGCAACCACTTCCTGACCATCGTCAAGGGCAAGGAAAACCTCCAGGCGCTCGGCAAGATGACGCTCTGGCAGGGCGCCCAGGACATCCTTTTCGAGCTGGCCTAGCCGCCCGAACGCCACCGGCCGCGGCGGCGTCGCTCCACCTCGCTTTCGCAGAAACTGGTGACGTCGGCCCGGACCGGGACCGGCGTCACTGCCATGTCATTCGCCCTCGCTAACGGTCGCTCCCATCCGGGATTCCACCCGACCACATCGCCACGCTGGGGAGCGCAATGACCGCCAATCTCGTCGATACCTTCACGACCACGCCGCTCGATCTCGCCGCCAATGACACGCTCGCGGTCGCGGCGGTCGGATCGATCGTCACGTCCGACGTGGCGATCACCTGGGAACTCGGCGACGCGGCGATCGCCCCTGCGGGCGTCGTGATCGCCAACGACGGCTACATTGCCTCGACCGGCGACCGGGCCATCGAGAGCCACGGCTCGTTGAACGGCGCCCAGGCTATCTGGCTGACCAATACCGGGATCATCACCTCCGCCGACGACACCTTCAAGATCGGCAACACGCTGACCGGCGGCACCGTGCTGATCGACAACTACGGCACGATGGAATCCACCGACGGTGGACAGGTCTTCGACTTCAACGATGTCGAGGCGGCTCTTTCGATCGTCATCAACAACTACGAAGGCGGCCTGATCCGGGCCACCGATGCCGACGCCATGCGCCCCGGCTCCGGCGCGGTCGTCAACAACCACGGCCATATCATCTCGGAATCGGACAACGACGGCATCGACTTCCAGGACGATGCCGGCGGTGTCGTCAATAACGGCGCGACAGGCATCATCGAGGGCGGCAAGCACGGCATCACCGGCGACGAGGCGGTGACGGTGTTCAACGACGTCGGCGGCACGATCATCGGCCACGACGGCTCGGCGGTGAATATCGACAACACCTCGGGCACCGTGGTGATCACCAACTACGGGACCATGGAGGGCCGCTCGGCCGAGACCGGCGACAGCGACGGCGACGCCATCGATACCGACGGCCTGCTCGCGCTCGACAACTATGGCTCGATCATGGGCCTCGGCCACGAGGGCTACCACGACGGCGATCCGAACCTCTCCGAGGGCATCGCCACCGGCGGCGGCACGATCAACAACTTCGCGGGCGGCGAGATCTACGGCTACGGCCGCGCCATTCAGGTCGATGACAGTGCCAACGGCGCGGCGCTCTCCGCCACGACGATCTACAACGAGGGGACGATCGAAGGCGGCGGCCACGACCCCGAAGGGGTCAACCCCGAAGATGTCGCCCCGTTCTCGCCGGCCGGCAACGAGGCGATCAACCTGGTCGGCGACTGGGCCGACGTGATCACCAACAGCGGCATCATCATCGGCGGCGTGATGATGGACGGCGGCGCCGACACGCTGACCAACAGCGGCACGATGAGCGCGCTGCGCGGCTCGGCGGTCGACATGGGCGCCGGTGACGACCAGATCAACCTCGTCACCGGCTCGATCGTGAACGGCCTGATCGACGGCGGCGCCGACGAGGACACCATCGCGCTCGGCGGCACGACGACCGGCGAGCTCTTCGACGTCGCGAATGTCGAGACCCTGATGGTCGAAGGTGGCTCCTGGACGCTCAGGGCGACGCAGACCTATTCGAACGGCATCGCCATCGCCGCCAGCGCGACGCTGACGGTCGGCGACGGCGTCACCCTCGGCGGCGACGTCGAGGTCGACGGCCTCTTCGTCATCGAGAACAGCGGCATCGCCCTCATCGGCCAGGCGATCAGCGGGACCGGAGCGGTCGAGATCGCCGGGGGCAGCACGACGCTCCAGGCGGCCAACACCTATGCCGGCGGCACGCTGCTCGCCGGCGGGACGTTGGTCCTCGCGGCGGCCAGCGCCGCCGGCTCCGGCGACATCACCTTCGGCGACGGCGCCCAGATGCTGGTCATCGGCGAGGAAGCGCTGAACCCTGTCGCCCTGAGCAACGCGACCGCGTCTTTCGGCAACGAGATCGTCGATTTCGGTGCCGGCGATTCGATCGACCTTGCCGACCTCGCCTTCGCCGCCGGCGCAAGCGCCGACTATGACGCCGCCACCGGGCTGCTGACGGTGTCCAGCTACGGCGTCAGCTACCAGCTGATGCTGGTCGATCCCGAGGCCACCGCCTTCTCCGTCGAAAGCGATGGCGCCGGCGGAACGAGCATTGTCTTCAAGAATGTCGGCGTCACGATCGACGGGAATGGCGAGGACAATATTGTCAATGCCAGCGACACGGTCTTCGGCCAGCCGCTGCCGACATCCGCGGACGACACCATCAGTGGCAAGGGTGGTGACGACAGGCTTGCGGGTCTTGCGGGCAACGACGATATCCGTGGCGGCAAGGGCGACGACCGGATCGACGGTGGCACCGGCAACGATCTGATCGACGGTGGCCAGGGCAGGAACAAGGTCAAGGGTGGCGACGGCGCCGATGCCTTCCTGTTCGACACCGCTCTCGGTGACGGCAAGCACGCGGCGGCGAACAGCACCTTCAGCTTCACCAAGATCATCGACTTCACCCACGGCGAGGACCTCGTCCTCCTCGACCAGTCGATCTTCTCGGGCTTGTCCCTCGGACCGTTGTCGGAGTCCGAATTCGCCCGCGGCAAGAAGGCCAAGGACGCCGACGATCACATCCTCTACCAGAAGAGCAAAGGCGCTGTCTGGTTCGACGCGGATGGCAAGGGCGGCGACGACGCGGTGCTCTTCGCGAAGGTCGCCAAGGGAACGGACATGCACGCCGGCGATTTCCTCGTCGTCTGAGGGTCGCCTGAACCTTCGGGCCAGCAAGCCCCGGACGCCTTCATCGGGCGTCCGGGATTTCCAGTTCGGCGTCCCGGAAGGCGATTTCCTTGCCGTCGCGGATCACCGAGTAGCGGCCGCTATAGGTGCCGGCCGGCCAGGGCGCCTCGTGGCGCTTCCTCCCGGCAAAAGCGAAATATTGGGCCATCGGCCGGTCGAGAGGATCGATCTCGTTCTCGGCGAAGACGCCGCCATCCGGCCCGGTGACAAGGACCTTCTGGACGTCTCCCGCCTCGAGGCCGATGGCCCGCCCGAAGAAGACGAGGGCGGGGGATTCGGGTCCCGGAGCCTCGTCCTCCAGCTCGCCGGTCTCGACCTGCTCCATCTCGACGACGCCCTCGGCGAAGCCGGCATTGAGCACGAAAGCCGGCCGATAGGCGAGGAGCGCGGCGATATCCGGCGCCCAGAGCCCGGTGTCGCCATCGCCGGCGAAGGCGCAGGTGGCGCCACCGTCAGGGCCATTGGTGGCGAAGGGGTCGAGGTTGGCCTCGCCCTTGCGAACGCCGAAATGGAGATGCGGGAATTCGGTCATGCCCGAGAGGCCGACCTCGCCGAGCACCGCGCCTTGATCGACGGTGTCGCCCGGCGCGACCCGGATGCTGCCGAGCTTCATGTGGCAGTACTGGGTTTCCCAGCCGTCGCCATGGTCGATGACGACGCCGTTGCCGCATTCCCGGTCGGCCACACCCTCGGGAGCATTCTCGTCGTAAATGACGTCGGGCATCTCGTCGCGCACGCGCGATACCGTCCCGGCGGCCGCGGCGAGGACATCCACCCCGGCGCTCATCTCGCGCAGCGTCTGGACGCGGATGTCGGTCCCGTTATGGCCGTCATAGGTCTGGTGACCGCAGCGATAGTCGCTGGCCCCGGGACCCGGATCGCGGTCGACATAATGCTGGATGGCGCAGTCGTCGCCGATCTGGCAGGCGACGGGAAAGCCGAGTTCAAGCGCACCGGCCGGCGCCGCCGCGGCGAGCACCGCGACGAATGACAGGACCCCTAGCTGTCGATGCCGTCCCATACCTTGAATGCTTCGACGATCTTGGGGATGTCCGCAAGCCGGTTCGTCACGGTTTCGGCGCCGGCCGCGGTCAACAGGTCCGCGAGTCCCGGCCAGGCATGCTGGCCGCCGGTGAAGCCGACGACCCGGCAGCCGGCCGAATGCGCCGCGGTGACGCCGAAGACGGAATCCTCGATGACGACCGTCTCGCGCGGCTCGGCGCGGAACTGTTCCATGCCGTAGAGATAGACGTTCGGATCCGGCTTCGGCACGCGGGTCCCGACTTCGACCGCCGACCAGATGTTCGGCGCGAACCTGTCCCACAGGCCCGTCCGCTCCATGGTGATGCGGAGACGGTCCGTCGACGAATTGGAGCAGACGCAGCGCGGTCCGTCGAGCACGTCGAGAAGCGCCAGGGCGCCGGGGATGGCCTCGACCTCCTCGGCGAGCCGCCGGTTCAGCTCGGCGTCCTGCGCCTCGAGGAATTCCGGCGGCAGCGGCTTGCCGATCTCCGCCTCGATGATCTCGGCGATCCCCGCGCTGGTCAGCCCGGTGAAGCGGCGGATGACATCCTCCGGCGAGATGGTGAAGCCGATTTCGGCGAGATGCTCGGAGTCGACCCGGCCCGCGATGATCTCGGAATCGACGAGGACTCCGTCGCAATCGAACATGATCAGCATAGTGAGAAACCGTCTATGCGCCGGTCGAAACGCCAGCGCTGCTTGGGATTGCCCCTGTCTAACCATGCATCGGGGGAGAGGGAAGGGAAAAAACCGCATGGCCGCCATCCGCCAGGCGTAGGGCGGTCGCCCGGCGCGTGGGCTGGCACTTCCGGGCCGGTACCGTTTCCTTAACCATGTCGCCTAACCCGAGATTTACGTTAACGCGGCCAGAATCCGGTTCCTTTGTTGTGTATTGCGTAAGGGGTGGGTTGATGGCGCGTTTGCAAAAGGCCGAGCAGGGCTCGACCTGGCTGGACACGATTCTGCGGGGCGATTGCGTCACCGAACTCGAGAAACTGCCGACCGGCTCGGTCGACATGGTCTTCGCCGATCCCCCCTACAACCTCCAGCTTGAGGGCCGGCTGACCCGGCCGGACCAGTCGGAGGTCGCTGCCGTCGACGACGATTGGGACAAGTTCCAGAGCTTCGCCGCCTATGACGACTTCACCCGCGCCTGGCTGCTCGCCTGCCGGCGCGTGCTCAAGCGCGACGGCACGCTGTGGGTCATCGGCTCCTATCACA
>JAGRKY010000608.1:0-3196 GCA_020442095.1 Bauldia sp. | reverse complement strand
CCGATGCCGAATTTCCGCGGCCGGCGCTTCCAGAACGCGCATGAGACGATGATCTGGGCGAGCCGCAGCGCCGACTCGAAGAGCTATACCTTCAACTACGATGCCCTCAAGGCCGGCAACGACGACCTCCAGGTCCGCTCCGACTGGCTGTTCCCGATCTGCACCGGCGGCGAGCGGCTGAAGGGCGATGACGGACGCAAGGTCCACCCCACCCAGAAGCCGGAAGCGCTGCTCCAGCGCGTCCTGACCGCGTCGACCAGGCCCGGCGACGTGGTGCTCGATCCCTTCTTCGGCACCGGCACGACCGGCGCCGTCGCCAGGCGTCTCGGGCGGCACTTCGTCGGCGTCGAGCGCGAGGCGGCCTATATCGAGGCGGCCGAGGCGCGCATCGCCGCTGTCGAGCCGGCTTCGGCGAGCGCGCTCGAGATGACCACCGGCAAGCGCGCCGAGCCGCGCGTTCCCTTCAGCACCCTGCTCGATGCCGGCCTGATCGCGCCCGGCGCCAAGCTGATGGATGCCCGGGCCCGCCACGAAGCGGAAGTCCGCGCCGACGGCTCGCTTAAGGCCGGCAGCCATGTCGGCTCGATCCACCGGGTCGGGGCACTCGTCCAGGGGCTCGACGCCTGCAACGGCTGGACCTTCTGGCATGTCGAGCGGCAGGGCGCGCTCGCCCCGATCGACGAGCTGCGGCAGGTCGTGCGCCGCGATCTCGCCGCGGCCGGGGCCTGACCGGAAGCCTCGTCATCTGCCTGAAACGAAGCGCCTCTACCTCCTGCCGGACACGGACGATTCTGGCAGGGGATGGACATGGGGACTTCGGCATTCACGGCGCCGGGTCGTTTCTGGCGCGGCAATATCCACACGCATTCGACCCATTCCGATGGTGCGCTGGAGGCGAAGGAGGTCTGCAGCCACTATCGGGCCAAGGGCTACGACTTCCTCTGTCTGTCGGATCACTTCCTCGCCGACTACGGCTTTCCGATCACCGACACCCGGCCGTTCCGGACCAATCGTTTCACCACCGTCCTCGGCGCCGAGCTCCATGCCCCGGCGAACAGCCACGGCGAGATCTGGCACGTCCTAGCCGTCGGCTTGCCGGAGGATTTCGCCGCGCCCGAGGCGGATGAGACCGGGGTCGCGCTCGCGGCCCGCGCCCGCGCCGCCGGGGCCTTTGTCGGCATTGCCCACCCCGCCTGGTCCGGCCTCACCATCGAGGACGGGCGGGCAATGGCCGACGCCGCCCATGCGGTCGAGATCTACAACCACGATAGCGCGGTCGCCTGCGCGCGGCCCGACGGAACCTACCTCCTCGACCAGCTGCTGAACGAAGGGCACCGGCTCACCGCCTATGCCGCCGACGACGCCCATTTCAAGACCAACGACGGCTGCGGCGGCTGGATGATGGTGAAGGCGGAGGACAACGAACCGGCCGCCCTTGTCGAGGCGATGAAGGCCGGCAATTTCTATTCGAGCCAGGGCCCGGCAATCCACGAATTCGCGGTCGAGGACGGCGAGGTCCGCGTCAAGTGTTCGCCGGTCGTCACCATCGTCCTGCTCGGCCGCGGCACCCGCAACGAATCCCGTTGCGGCCGCCAGATCAGCCGCGCGTCGCTATCGATCGAGAAGTTCCGGGGCGACTGGATGCGGCTGGTGGTCATCGACGAGGCGGGGAAATCGGCCTGGTCGAACCCGGTCTGGCTGCCCTGACCGGGCGCACCAGCGTTGCGGAGGACCGCCTGAAAAAGCCTGTACGGCGGGCGGGCGTGACTGCGATCGGGGTATTTCCGTCATGTCCACCTCGTCCGCGCTCACGCCGATCGGGTGGTAGTGATCCGGCATCCAGTTCGACCGGATGTCGACATAGCGATCGAGATTGGCCAAATGCAGGAAGGAGGCGGTGCCGGCCAGGTGCAGGTCCTCTCCCTCCGCCATGGCACGGTGAACGCTGGCAGCCAGCGCGAAGTCCTCGGTCAGTGGCGGCGGTAGGCCCGCCTCCACCTCGAACCAGCACGACCACGAGGTCCTTTCTCCGATCAGGTTCAGTTGCCACTTTCGGCGAGAGGTGTTCGCCACGGTATCGACATTCAGCTTGAGCACACCATGACCTCGTCTGGGGCTTGGGGCTGCGATTGAATTACGACCAGTCTTCGTTAAAAGTGCATCACGCCATCCAAAAGCTCGGATAGCGCGAAAATCGGCGACTGGCCGCCGCCGTGAGAATGGTGCGTCGTGTTGGAACGGGTTTTCCTTCTCCGATGTCGATTAGTGATCTTCTTCGAAGGACGCGAAAACGGTTCGGCAAGCCAAGATTCGCCGCGCTGAGATATGGCGACACGACCAACCTGGGCGACGAAATCCAGACCATCGCTGTCCTGCGTTTTCTGCCACGGGTCGACATGTGGGCGGACCGTGAGGAACTGGATCGTTTCACGGCCAATCGGAAGCACAAGATTATCCTCAGTGGCTGGTTCATGCACCAGCCCGAGCGTTGGCCGCCATCGAAGCTGCTCGACCCTCTGATCATCTCGTTCCATCTCACAAACGAGATATTCGGTCGCTACAACAAGAACGGGATCAGCCCGAGCGCGACGGTGCTCGGTGCCCGTGGGATCGAATATCTGAAGAGATACGAGCCGATCGGAGCGCGGGATCTCCACACCCTCCAGCAGCTTCGAGACGCGGGCGTCGAGGCATATTTCTCGGGCTGTCTCACGCTCACCCTGGCCCTCGACAATACGCCGCCGAGAGGCGACGACGTCTACGCCGTCAATGTTTCCGAGGAGGTGATTGCCTCTCTTGCGCGGGGATACCGGGGTCCGGTTACCGCGCTGACCCACGTTACGCCGGTGGGCGCGGACGACAAGATGCAGCAGGCGGAAGCGCTTCTGCGAAAATATGCTTCGGCACATTGCATCGTTACCAGCAGGCTGCACTGCGCCTTGCCCTGCCTCGCCTTGGGGACGCCTGTCCTGTTCATCGAATCGGCACGAGACCGGTATCGTTTCGACGGTCTCCGCGACCTTCTCCACACCACGTCGGAATCCGGGTTTCTATCCAATGAGGCGTCGTTTGATCCGAATGATCCGTCTCCGAACGGGACCGGTTGGCGCGAGTATCGCGATCGCTTGATCGCCAACTGCGAGGAATTCGTCCGCCGCTAGCACTCAGCCGGGGTGGACGCCGTAGCGCGCGAGAT
>JAGRKY010000607.1 GCA_020442095.1 Bauldia sp. | reverse complement strand
CGAGGCAGATGCCGAAGGTCGGCGTCCCGGAGTCGATGACCTGGCGAATCGCCGGCACCGCATATTCGCCGGTGGCGGCGGGATCGCCCGGGCCGTTCGACAGAAAGACGCCGTCCGGCTTGTGGGCAAGGATCTCGTCGCCGGTCGCGGTCGCCGGCAGGACGGTGACCCGGCAGCCGTGGTCGGCGAGCAGCCGGAGGATGTTGCGCTTGATGCCGTAGTCGACGGCGACGACATGATGGCGCGGTGATTCGAGCCGCCCGTAGCCCTTGTCCCACTGCCAGGAGGTCTCGTCCCAGCTATAGGTCTGGGCGGTGGTGACCTCCTTCGCGAGGTCCATGCCGACGAGGCCCGGCCAGCCGCGCGCCTCGGCCTTGAGGCGGGCCAGGTCGAAGTCGCCGCCGCGATCATGAACGATGATCGCGTCCGCCGCGCCCTTGGTGCGGATCAGCGTGGTCAGCGCGCGGGTGTCGACGCCGGCGATGCCGATGATTCCGCGTGCCTTCAGCCACTGGTCGAGATTGCGCGTCGCCCGGTAGTTCGAGGGATCGGTGATGTCGGTCTTGAGGACGCAGCCGCGGACGCCGGAGGCGGCCGCCATGTTGACCGTCTCGATATCCTCGTCGTTGACGCCGACATTGCCGATATGGGGGAAGGTGAAGGTGATGATCTGCCCGGCATAGGACGGATCGGTGAGGATCTCCTGGTAGCCGGTCATCGCCGTGTTGAAGCAGACCTCGCCGGTCGCCTCGCCCTCGGCACCGATTCCATGGGCTTCGATCGCCGTGCCGTCGGCCAGCACGAGCAAGGCAGTCGGGCGTGGCTCATTCCAGCCGGAATCGACCATCTTGATTTCCGCGATCAGAGGGACCATATGACTGCGCCGGTGAGCAACCGGCGCGGGTGCGCTGGAGCGCGCGGCGAAGTTAGGTTAGCCGCATCATCGCGTCAACTGTGGACCCAAAAATAAAGTCCAGTTGAATCAGGCAGTTACAGAATTGCGAAAAGTTGCGTGCGACGCAGCGCGGGGTTATCCTCGCGCGTCGCGTCCTCAGGAGGCTCGGAATGCGTGAGCGGATCAATGCGGCTCTTAAACAGGCGACCCTCGACAAGAACAAGAGGACGATTTCGACACTACGCCTGATAAATGCGGCAATTTTGGACCGCGATATCGCAGCCCGCGCGGCCGGCAAGGACCCGGTCAGCGACGAGGGCATCCTCGAGATCCTGGCGAAGATGATTCGCCAGCGGCTCGAATCGGCGAAGACCTACGAGGAGGGCAACCGCCTCGACCTCGCCGAGCAGGAGCGCGAGGAAATCGCGATCATCAAGAAGTTCCTGCCCGACCAGCTCAGCGACGAGCAGGTCCGCACGGCATGCGCCCAACTGGTCAAGGAGACCAACGCGCACGGGCTGCGCGATATCGGCCGCTGCATGCAGGAGCTGAAGTCGAAGTATCAGGGCCGGATGGATTTCGGCAAGGCGAGCACGGTCGTCAAAGGCCTGCTCTCCTAGGCATCCCCTCAGCCAGGCATCGCCTCAACCACGCGGGGCGCGCGGAATCAGCGACTTCAGATCGAAGCTTTCGTCGGCGCAGACTTCGGGCGCCGGTGACGAACCCGCCCCGAGGAGCTTTCGGCCGACCATGTGGTCGGCGGCGCGGTTGACCGAATCGATGGCGACCAGGCGGTCCCCGTCGAAATGGAAGACCGAGAAGGCGCCGTCCTCCGGCCTGCCGCGCGTCACGCTTCGCGTCGCATTCATCGACAGTCCCACCATCTGCAGCTTGACGTCGCCCTGATCGGACCAGAACCAGGGCACCTCGCGGAACGACTCAGGCTTGCCGACGATCGTCTTCGCGGCGGTCTTCGCCTGGTCGACCGCGTTCTGGACCGATTCGAGCCGGATGCGCCGGCCGAGCTCCCAGTGGTCGAAGGCGGCACAGTCGCCGAGGGCGAGGATCTCCGGCACGGCGGTCTCCATCACGTCGTTGACGACGATGCCGTTGTCGGTCGCGAGCCCGGCCGCCTCGGCGAGTTCGACATTGGGGACGACGCCGATGCCGATCACCACAATGTCGGCGGCGATCCGGTCGCCCGACGCGGTCTCGACGCCGACGACGCGGCCCCCGTCGCCGACGATCCTGCCGATCGGGGTGCCGAGGCGGATGTCGCTTCCCCAGCCGCGATGCAGCGACAGGAAATGGGCGGAGATCTCGGGGGCGACGACACGACCCATCAGCCGGTCCGCGGCCTCGAGGACGGTCACGGTCTTGCCGAGCAGCCGGGCGGTCGCGGCAATCTCGAGGCCGATGAAGCCGCCGCCGACGACGACCACATCGCTCGCCCCGGAAAGCCGGTCGCGGATTTGGCGCGCGTCGCCGGCGATGCGCAGGGCAAGGACGCCGTCGAGACCGATACCGTCGATCGGCGGCATCCGGGCCCGAGAGCCCGGCGCCAGCACCAGCCGGTCGAAGGGCAGGACGCTGTCGCCGGCGAGCCGAAGCTGCCGCGCCTGGCGGTCGATGGCGACGGCCTCGGTCTCGAGCATCAGGGCGATGTCGTTCTTCTCGTAGAAGGCGGCCGGACGGAGCGGCAGGAGCTCGTGACCGGGCTCCTTGAGGAAGGCCTTGGACAGGGGCGGGCGCTGATAGGGGATGTCGGACTCGGCCGTGACGAGGGTCAGCGGTCCCTCGTAGCCCTCGGACCTCAGGCTCGCGACGGTTTGCGATCCGCCATGGCCGCCACCGACGACGACAATCCCGTTCTCGAACAATGCCTGAGCTCCCTGGCGATTGCGGGCCCGCCCGTGGCGGTTCGCGCGGTTTGCTAGCAGACCCGGCCGCGGGCCGTCTTGGAAAAAGATTCCACGGAGCCGGGCAGGCGTGGATTGACCGTGCGGAAGGGGGCTTTTTACCGGCTATTAACCATAACCGCCGGATAGTCGCTCCAGCCGACGCGCAGGGGCGAAGGGGAAATGCGTTTCACATTAGTACTCAAGGTCGTGGCCGCTCTGGCGCTGCTTTCCGGTTGCGCGACCTACGATCCTGCGCTGATCACCAACAGCACGGAACTCACCTCGCCCTATCGACTCGATGCGGGCGACCAGATCAGGGTGGTCGTGTTCGGCCAGGACAACCTGTCGAACACCTACACGGTCGACAAGGGCGGGACGATCTCCTTCCCGCTGATCGGGACGGTGGCGGTCCGCGGCAAGACGCCGACCGAGGTCGAGCGGCTGATCGCCGGCAAGCTCAGGAACGGATACGTCAAGGATCCGAACGTTTCGGCCGAGGTCGTGCGCTATCGTCCCTTCTTCGCGATGGGCGAGGTCAACGCCGCCGGCCAGTACAGCTACGCACCAGGACTGACGGTGCAGAGCGCAATCGCCACCGCCGGCGGCTTCACGCCGCGCGCCGACAAGCGCTTCGCGACGGTCAGCCGGCGAACCGGCGCCGAGGTCGAGACGATCACCCTCAACATGACCGATCCGATCCGTCCCGGCGATACGATCTTCGTCCAGGAACGTCCCTTCTAGGCGACGCGACGCACGGAGCGCCCGGTCGGGCGCTCGCGGACCGCGCTTCACTCTTTCGTCCGACGCGAGGGAGCGCCACTGGCCGAGGTCAGTGGGCGTTCTTCCGGGTGGCCGGTGAGAAGACCGTCAGGATGATGATCCAGATGTCGAGCAGCAACGACCAGTTGTCGATGTAATAGAGGTCGTGGGCGGTGCGGCCCTCGATCATCTCCTGGGTGGCGGTCGCGCCGCGGAAGCCGTTGACCTGGGCCCAGCCGGTGATGCCCGGCTTGATCCGCTGGCGGTGGGCATAGGTGGCGAGGCGGGCCGACAGCTCGTTGTCGTGCGAGACCGCGTGCGGGCGCGGACCGACAAGGCTCATTTCGCCGGTGAAGACGTTGATGAGCTGCGGCAGCTCGTCGATGCTGTGGGCGCGCAGGAAGCGACCGACGCGAGTGACGCGACTGTCGCCGCGGACGGCCTGCTGGATGTTCCAGCCATTCTCCATCACCGTCATGGAGCGGAACTTCCAGATCATGAAGATATCGCCGTTGAAGCCGCGGCGCGCCTGGCGGAAGAAGACCGGGCCCTTGCTGTCGAGGCGGATGACCACGGCGACGAGCAGAAACAGGGGGGCAAGGAGGATCAGCCCGAGCGTCGAGAGGACGAGGTCCATCATGCGTTTGGCTAAGACGCCGGCGTCGCTTAGCGGCTTGCGCATGAACCGCAGGGCATTGTTCGGACCGATGGCGACGACGTCGATGAAATTCAGCGGCATCTTGCTGGTCACCGGGGCGTAGGCGAAGTTGAGCGCGAAGCGGCGGAGCGCGGCGAAGAGCGGCTGAAGCCCGCTGACGCTGAAGCTGTCGCCGACGAAGATCACGTAGCTTGCGCCGAGCCGCATGGCATCGGCGGCGAAGGCGGCCAGCGGCTCCTCCTGCGGGACGCCGCGCTCGTCATAGGAATCGTCGAGATAGAGGACGTTGGTGAGCCGGTAGCCGTAGCGGGACAGGTGGCCGTTGAGGAGGAAGCCGACGACATCGATCCGCTTGCCGATGACCGCGACCCGCTGCAGCGTCAGCTCGCCGCTGCGGATTCGGCTTGTCGACACCGAGCGGACCAGGTTGCGCACGCCGATCAGCACCGGAATGCCGATCAGGTAGGCCGATGTCAGAGAAACGCGCGACAGTTCGCCGATGTATCCGCCGAGAAAAGCGAGAAACAGCACCGTGGCGAAGGCGCCGGTCCAGGTCACCATGCTGTTCGGCAGTGTCGCTCCGACCCGGCGCCCGAAGTCGAGGAACCGGCTGCAGGCAGAGGCCGCGAAGCCGCCGTAGACGATGCCGACCGCGGCGGCAAAGGCGAGATAGACCGTCCATGGAACGGAGGCCTGCTCGAATTCAAATATAGTATAATGATAGAGAAATGTTGTGCCGATCACGCAAGAGGCGGCAACAATTCCTTCTATTAACGCTATTATTGAGCAAAATATGAAACGACCTGCGCCCGTTGCTTGCAGATCGGTTTCGATAAACGGGCTCTTGGCGAGCCTTTTGCTGTGCGATGTGGCCGACATCGGATGTATTCCGCGGTTTTCTGGCCGAGGAATACGCCGTTTAAATCAAATCTTAAAGAATTTTTCTGAGTTTCGGTTAACCGTGGCGCCGTCCGTTGGGCCATTGCGCCGGGGTCCGCCTTCCAGGCCGGGTCGGGTGACGGACGTGCTTGATTACACCGATGTTTACAGGGTCCGGGAGCCGGCCCGGCATTAAGCCTAACGGACCAAATGAATTGAAACTTCTTCGCGTATCGGTAGTGCTCGACCATTCGGCAATGGTCCTGCTTCGAGACCATGGCGATGGGAGGCCGGCGCAGGAAGGCCGGATCGGAAACCGACGTGGTGGCGATCGATATCATTCTCCCCAGAGACGACGTCCGGCGCTGGCAGGAAATCCTTGTCGAGCGCCTCTCTCGGGCCGGCCATGACACGGCTGTGAGGCTCGAGGAGCCGGGCGGCAAGGCACCCTGGGCTCTCGACCGGATTCTCGCATTCGAGGCGCTGCTGCGGCGCGGCGGCGCGGACTCGCTCTCGGCGCGTGTCGCAACCATGCCTTCCCGGGAGGCGAGCAGGCCGGCGGATATGACGATCGACCTGACGGGCAACGATCGCGCGACCGCCTCGCCGACATTGCGCGTTACCTTCGACGGCAGCCCCTGCGTATCGGCGGCATTGCGAACCCTGGCAAAGGGCGGGCTGCCCGAACTGGGCATCGTTCTCGACGGCAATCCTATCGACGAGGCGTCGCCGATGATCTGCGACCGGTCGATCGTGTCGCGTGGCCTCGACGACGTGCTGGCCAGGGCGATAACGCTGACCGTGTCGACCGCATGCCGGTTCGCCGACGGAACCGGATTGCCGCCTGGCGCGGTCAAGACCGTGACGGGCGTCCCCCATGCGGCGATTTCGTCGTCCGAGATCCTCGGGCCCTATGCCACCACCCGGCTTCCGCAAATCGCACGACGGACGTTGCGCAAGTTTCGGCGGCGGCCGACCCACTGGCATGTCGGATACCGGTTCGCGGATGGTCCCGGCGTCGCCGAAACCGGCACGCTGGCGGGCGCGCCCTGGTCGCTGCTGCCGGACGACGGCACGCGCTATTACGCGGACCCGTTCCCTGTCGCCCGGGACGGGCGTCACTACCTGTTCGTCGAGGAATATATCAATGCCACCGGCAAGGGGGTGATCTCGGCTGCCGTATTCGGTCCCGACGGCGTCTGCGGGACGCCGGCTCCTGTTCTGGAGGAGCCGCATCACCTGTCCTATCCGCAGGTCTTCGAGCGGGACGGAGAGACCTGGATGATCCCGGAGAGCAGCGCGGGCGGCGAAGTCTCGCTCTATCGCGCCGAGCGGTTTCCGGACCGCTGGGTTCTCGACCGGCGCCTCATCGAGGGGCGCGATATCAGCGACGCGACGCTGCTCGACACCGGCAACCGCCTCTGGCTGTTCGGCACCGAAAGGGACGGCCACGGCAGCCCGTCGGACACGCTGGTCGTGTTCTCGGCCGAGACGCTTCGCGGGCCCTGGCGGCCCCACCGCCGGAATCCGATCCTGATCGACCGGGCCGCCGCGCGGCCGGGCGGCGCTTTCGTGAAAGCGGGCGGACGCATCTTCCTGCCGATCCAGAACGGAACATACGGCTACGGCAGCGGCCTCGGACTGTCGGAAGTTGTGGTGCTGGACGACGACAGGGTCCAGCTCACCCGGCCGAAGCCGATCGAGGCGGCGCGGGCCGACTGGCCCTATCCGGGGATCCACACCCTGAACCGCTGCGGGCGACTGGAAACCATCGACGGCAGCGTGATCTCGGGCCGTTGACCCCGAACGGTCCGGCTTCTTTTCTTTCGAGGGCGAAGTCCACGGACTTGCGGGGACGCTGGCACGGCCGGCACCGCGCCTCCCGGGGAAAATCCGACTCTTGGATCAGTCGCTGACCGTGACCCGGTGGGAAGGCTCCTTCCGCCGACCGGACAGGAGCTCGTCATAGAGGGCGAGCAGCTTCGGCGCCTCGTGCGACCAGGCGAGGGTGGTCTCGACCCGTTCGCGACCGAAGTGGCCCATCGCCTCGCGCCTTGCGGGGTCGTCGAGGAGCGCGACGATCTTGTCGCCGAAGTCGTCCGGGTCATTGGCATAGAGCGAGGATTGGCCGGCGGAAAAGCGGCCTTCCACGAGATCGTACTGAACCTGCGGCTTGCCGAGCGCCATGTACTCCATGACCTTGTTCATGGTGGACTTGTCGTTCATC
>JAGRKY010000606.1 GCA_020442095.1 Bauldia sp. | reverse complement strand
GCCACCGCCTCCGCCTTCGGCGCGGCGTCGTCGATCGTCAGGATCGTGCCGCCGGTATAGATCGTGTCGGCGATGTCCTGGGCGAATGCGAGACCGGGCAGGATCGAAAAGCCCAGGATCGCTGGAAACAGGACGCTCCTCATGCCTTCCCTCCATGGTTGAATCGTATGTCGCGTTGATCGCGTATCATTGAGTTAAGCGGAATTCCGTGACCCCGTGAAGAAGCGTCCCTGACCGACACGCCGCTCAACCGCCTCGGCGAACCGGGCGCTTCGGCTAGGGTCGACGTCTCGCGAGTTCCCGGTAGAGCGCTTCCCGGCTGACCCCGAGTTCCGCCGCAAGCTCCTGCCATCGTCCCTTGGACGGTATGGCCCCGCCCGAGGCGAGCCAGGCATCGATCCGTTCCCGGACCGTCCGTAGGGTCCGCAGCTCGGCGCGCAGGCGTGCCTCCTGGACCGCGTGCGCGAGGCGCGCCGACCAGGCTTCGGCGAGGCCGGGTGTCGTCGCCAGCGCACGGACGACATCCTCCTTCCTCACCTCCATGACGTCGCTTTCCGAGAGCGCCACGGCGTCGCAATGGTACCGGTCCGAATAGATGGAGGCCTCGGCGGGAATGTCGTCCGCCACGGCCGTCTGCAGCTGCAGCTCGATACCCTGGGACGTCGTGCGCCTGAGGGCGATCGCCCCGCGCCGGACGAGGTAGACGCGGGAGACCCGGTCACCGGTGCGGAACAGCGTCTCGCCAGCCGCGAGCGATCTGGCGACCGCGTTCGAGAAGAGGCTTCGAAAAAGCTCCGACATGATCGCTATCATATGCCATGCGGATCGTCCGTGCGCCTTATCATTCCGGGCTTGTTGAACAGGAATTGCCGGAAATGAAGATCGTCTCGCTGGCCGCCGCGGCCCTTTTCCTCGCAGCATCGATGGCCGCCGCGCAATCGCATGACGGAATGAACCATGATCAGATGGACCATGCCGCCATGTCTCCGCATCCCGCGGACGTCATGGACACGGCGGACGGCTCCGGCCCGACCGAAGGAGGCCAGGCGGCCTTCGCCGCCATCCAGGAGATCGTCTCCATCCTGCTGGCCGATCCCGCGACGGACTGGTCGCAGGTCGACATCGAGGCGCTCCGCCAGCATCTGATCGACATGGACAATGTCACGCTCCGCGCCGAGGTAACAACCGAGGCAATCGACGGCGGGGCCCGCTTCCTGGCGACGTCGGACGATCCGGTGGTGACGGCATCGATCCGGCGCATGACATTCGCCCATGTCGCGACGATGAACGGTGTCGAAGGCTGGACGCTCGAGGCGGAAGAGATTCCCGGCGGCGCGGCGCTGATCGCGACCGGCGACGCGGCAAAGATCCGCGCCCTCGGATATATCGGGCTGATGACCGTCGGCGCCCACCACCAGGCCCATCACCTCGCCCTCGCACGGGGCATGCAGCCGCACTAGGCGCGATCGCCATCGTCTGGACGCCGGTTCGGGCGCCCACCCGGAGACACAGGCGGGAACGGTAACGTCAGCGGCCGTGCGTCCTTCGAGGCTCGGGCTGACGCCCTCACACCTCAGGATGGCCAGGAAGGACGCTCTGGCCGCAACGCGCACTCCTCGCCATGCTGAGGTGCCGGCAAAGCCGGGCCTCGAAGCACGCATCGCGGACTTCACACCACCTTCCCAAACCCCTTGCATTCCGCCCCCCGGCAGGCCATCACCTCGCCCCATGTTCATCGTCACCGGCGGCGCCGGCTTCATCGGATCGAATCTCGTCCACGCCCTCAACGGCCTCGGCCATGACGACATCATCGTCGTCGACGACCTGACCGACGGGCATCGCTTCCGCAATCTCGCCACCGCCCGCATCGCCGACTATCTCGACCATGCCGATTTCCGCGCGCGCATCGCCGCGGGCGCCGGCTTCGGCCCGGTCGAGGGCGTGTTCCACCAGGGCGCCTGTTCCGACACGACGGAGTGGGACGGGCGCTACATGCTCGACACCAATTTCACCTTCCCGAAGGAGATCTTCGCCTGGTGCCAGCAGCAGGGGACGCCGCTGGTCTACGCCTCCTCGGCGGCGGTCTATGGCGGCTCGTCGGTCTTCACCGAGACCAATGAGGGCCTCCGCCCGCTCAACGTCTATGGCTGGTCGAAGCTCCTCTTCGACC
>JAGRKY010000605.1 GCA_020442095.1 Bauldia sp. | reverse complement strand
CCATCTCGACGGCGCCGGTATCCGAGGCCGGCACGATGCCGATGCGGTAGTCGTCGGGAACCTCCAGCGCGGCGCGGGTCAGCTCGATCGCCCGCTTCAGCTTGGCCTTGCCGAGCTTCGAGCGGTGCGAGCGGCCAAGCGCGGCGTCGCCGAGCGCTTCGAGCGACCAGCCGGGTCGCTTGGCGCAGGGTCCGGATGAGAAATTGGGATTGGTCGGCTTCCGCGCGGGCGCGGCCGTGCCGGTGACGGCGGATTCGGTCATGATTTCTATCCTCTCAGATAGCGCGCTCCTCGTTGGGGAGGAGTGGCCCGCCGCCTTCCTAGCGAGTCCGTGGCGAAACGCAAGCTCCCGGAATGCGTTTCCGGCGAAATGATGCAGGATGCCGCAGGCGCGCGCCGTCAATCGCGAAGGAAACCGACGATCTCGGAAAACGCCGAACCATCCTGCCGCAGGAACTGGTGGCCACCGTCGAACATGTGCAGGACGGCTCCCGGGATCCGCTTTGCCATCCGCTCCTGCGTCGCCGGAAGGGCAATTCCATCGAACCGTCCGCCGCAGACGAGCACCGG
This sequence comes from Bauldia sp., assembly GCA_020442095.1. The sequence goes on along the minus strand of JAGRKY010000605.1, from coordinate 4,776 downwards.
GCAGCGAATGCCGTCGAGCCGGTCCCAGGTATCATGCGACGCCCGGGCCTGGAGCAGCCGGCTTGTTCCCGTCCGATAGCCCGGTTCGCCGGCAAATGGTTCGTCCCTCCACGTGTCGAGGAGTTCCTCCATGCGGCCGGGATTGGCCGCGGCCCACGCCGCATCGCAGCGCGTGTCGGAGATCGAAACCATCCGCCTTGCGCGCTCTTGCTCGGAACATTTCTGCAATTCATGAAGCGGATAGGACGATCCGCCATCGCCGCCGGGGGAGGTACAGCACAGCGCCAGCCTCGCGACCCGGTCCGGATGCCTCAGCACCAGTTCCAGGGCGACCATGCCGCCGAAGGACACCCCGACGACATGCGAGCATTCCCATCCGACAGCGTCCATCAGGGCCGCGGCATCGTCCGCATAGTCGGCCATCGAACAGGGCCGGTCCGGCTTCGACGTTCTCCCGAGACCGCGCTGGTCATAGGCGACGACGTCGAAGGCGTCGGCCAGCGGCGATTCCAGAAGGTTCGGCCCCCGGCGCAGGTCGCCCCGCGATCCGGAGATCGCCAGCAAAGGCGCACCGGTCCCGGCACGGGCGAAACAGACGTCGATGTCGCGGACGCGCACGTACGGCATTCGTCAATCCGTCTCGATACTCTCACCTCGGTGCCGAACACTATCAGAACCCGTAGGGGCAACCAGCGGTCCCTGTTCGTCATCAATCGGTCGGACGCTTGCGGCGCCACGGACTTCTCCCGATCCGATCGCGGGAGAAGCCATTTGTCGCCACTGACGCTTTTTCACAATACCGTCGGCCGCTCCGGTATATAACGTGGCGACGCTTGTATGGGACGGCTGGGGAAGCGGGGGGCCGAGCGGCGGAATCGCCTGAATTTCAGGAATGGCGGATGCGACAGCAGGGCCTCGCATAAGGGGTTTTCGCCGTCGGCACGTTTCTGCCGCCCGCCCCGGATCGCGCACCGGCAAAACGGGAACGACACGAGACACGATGACTACCCTTAAGTCAGCCCTGTATTACATCACCTCTCCGATCTTGATCCTCAAGGACTACCCGGTCCTGTTCAAATGGAAGGATGTCTACATAGTCACCGGCGGCTTCATCAATTCCATATCCGCCATCTTCTCCTTCCTGGTCGGGATGTATTTCTACAAGACCATGTTCCCGGTCGAGACCGCCGGCAGCGGCTGGTTATGGAAGCTGGTCGCGGTCGTCTTCTTCTCGCTCCTGTTCAGCAAGGTCTTCCACTTCTTCGCCCTTGGCCGGGAGTTCTTCCGCAATCCCAGGAAGCACCTTGCCGAAACCGCCTTCTACAACCAGGGCGGTCAGATCGGCGTCTTCCTCGGCACGGTCTGGTATTCCTGGGCGACCGGCATCGACTTCCTCGCCTGCATGGACATCAACCTGACCGCCGGCTGCCTGTCGCTGTCGCTTGGCCGGATAGGCTGCTACAGCTACGGCTGCTGCCATGGCCGGCAGACCAGCAGCCGCTTCTCCACGACCTACACGCATCCGCTGACCAAGGCGCTCAGGGTCTTTCCCGAGCTCGCCAACGTGCCGCTCGTCCCGACCCAACTGATTTCCGCGGGCTATGCCTTCGCGCTGTTCATGGTGATGCTCTGGGTGATGACCACCTCGCCCAGCGCCGGCGTCGTCTCCGCGATCTTCATCCTCTCCTACAACCTCTTCCGGGTCTTCATCGAGCGTTACCGGCTGAGCGTCATCAACATCTCCGCCAAAACGGTCCATATGCGCTTCTACATGGCGGTCGCCACCACCATCATGGGCTTCGGCGCCGCCTACCTCATCTACGTGCTGTGGGACAATGCGCCGAAGCTGACCTTCCAGGCGCCTCTCGGCATCGGCGAATTCATCCTCCGCGACGTCCTCAATTTCCAGACGATCGTTGCGATCGTCATCATCTTCTTCACCTACCTGCTGTTCTGGGGAACCCACTACAAGCAGCTCGGCCAGCACTTCGAATGGAGCGACAAGACCACCCCGTGAAGGTCTCGGTCGCGCGACTGCCGTGGGTCCTGGTCGGGATCGCCGCGGCGCTCGAAGGGGTGACGGTGGCGATCCTGCCCTACGTCTCCAGCATGCCGGCCGACGGCCCGGTCTCGAAGCCGCCGGAATCCGGACTGCTGCTCGGCTATCTCGGCATGCTGACGGCCATCGTCCTGGCGAATCTCGCCGGGCGCACGGCAATGGCGGAGCGGCTGCTCGGCGGCGCCCTCCATATCCGCAACGCGCTGCTGGTCTCGGCCTGGGGCGGGATCTACCTGGCGCTGATTTTCTTTTTCCAGGGCGTCTTCGACTTCACGCCCTATACGACCCTTACCGTCATGCTCCGCGCGGCCTGTTCGCTCGCCGCCAGCACCCTGGCGGTGCTCCTCCTCTACCGGCTGGCGGTCCGGATGGTGCCGGTGCTCTCGGTGCGCCTGACGCTCGGCGCCGACCGCTGGCAGGTCGCCGCGGTCGGGATATGGACGCCGGTCGTCCTGCTGTCGCTCTACGAAGCCGTCGCCCTGCCGGTGATCGAGCAGGTCAGGCAGGTCGAGGATTATCGCCTGCTTGCCGGGCTCGGCCTCGGCCTGCTGGCGGGCGCCCTCGCCGCGACCTGCGTGGTCGCGATCTATAACGGCCTCTCCCGCGTCCTGCCTCAGGCCCGCCTCTGCTTCCTCCTCGTCGGCGAAGACGGCGGCGCGGCGTCCTGATCCGGCCGGCCGGAAAGGAAAACGCGGCGGAGAAGTCCCCACCGCGTTTCCCGGTTGCGCCCCAAGATGCGGCCCGAGGAGGTCGGCCGCGCGCGAACCCCTAGTTCAGCATGTAGCGGAAGCCGACGCGGACTTCCGAAGCCGTGATGTCGTCATACTTGATCCGCTTGTTGCCGAACTGCGGCAGCGTCTTGCCGGACTCGGCATTGCCGAGATCGACGTAGCGGTAGTTGAGGTCGATCAGCCAGTTGGTGTCGACCGGGATCGACACGCCGGCCATCACCGCCCAGGCGAGGTTGGTGGTCGAGGCCCCTTTCCACTTGCCCGTCGTTCCGTTCGGATTGACGTAATTGACGTGGCTGCTGGTGAGATACGACATGCCGATGCCGGCGCCGACATAGGGAATGATGCCGCCGAGCCCCTCGCCGCCGAGATTGATATCCCAGTAGGCATTCACCAGGCCGCTCCAGGCGTCGATATCGGCATATTCCTTGGAATATTCGTTACCCTTCTTGCCGGTGCAGGGGTTCGGGCAGATCAGCTTGCCCTTGAACTGGCTGTCCCACTCGTAGTCGACCGTGAAGTCCGACCGGAAGGAGTCGTTGAAGCGATAGCCGAAGCCGCCACCGGCAATCCCGGTTGGCGCCAGGCTCTCGTCCTTCATGTTGCCGTAGCCCTTGACGCCGAAGCTGGCATTCGGGTCGGAGTACCACTTGTAGCCGAGGTCGCCGCGCAGGTACCAGTTGCTGCCGACCTCGTACGGAACGGCCACCGGTGCATCGAAATACGACTCGGACAGATCGGCGGCGAAGACCGCACCCGACGATGCGACGACCGCGATCGCCCCCATAAAAGCGGAAACCCGGAAACCCCTCATCTCAATACCCTTTCCATTGCGCCCAGCAACTCACCAACCCCTGTCAGTGGCGCATCGTTGAAAGGAATTATTGAGGTTAATCGTTAAATCGGGATTAACTACGTTTCGCCGGTCCGATAACGCGCGCCCGCCCCCCGGAGGACGCCGCCAGGCCGATCGGCGGGGTCCGTATAACGACATGAAAAATCAGAGCTTTACGGGAGAGACGCCGACCGTCCTTGCTCCCGGCGAGGCGACCGGTTTCCGCCTCCCGCGACACCCCGGAAAAACCACGAAACATTAAGCGGCGGCGTGAGCGTGCCGAAACGGGTCAGGCTGCGTGAATCGCCCGCACAAAAAAACCGGGCCGGCTGAAGCAGCCGGCCCGGTCATATGCGAATTCGCCAAGTCCCGCGCGGATCAGGTCCCGCGGCTCAGGCCTGCGGCTGCGGCTCCAGGCCGCCCGGCGGCTCGTCCTTGGGCTTGCCCTTGGTGACCGGCACGGCCGAACCGCGCGATGCCGCCTGTTCCTCGGGATCCTCGCGCACCGGCGGCTTGCCGGAGAGCAGGCCGCGGATCTCGTCGCCGGAGAGCGTCTCGTATTCGAGCAGCCCCTGGGCCAGCGTCTCGAGCTCGTCGCGATTGTCGGTCAGGATCCGCTGCGCTTCCGCCAGCCCGGTCTCGACCAGACGGCGAATCTCCGCGTCGATCTTCTGTGCGGTCTCCTCGGAGACATTCTGCTGCCGCGAGACCGAATGGCCGAGGAAGACCTCTTCCTGGTTCTCGCCATAGGAGACCGTGCCGAGCTCCTCCGAGAGGCCCCAGCGCGTCACCATCATCCGCGCGAGCGACGTCGCGCCCTCGATATCGGACGCGGCGCCCGAGGTGACCTTCTCGCGGCCGAAGATGATCTCCTCAGCGACCCGCCCGCCCATCATGATGGCAAGGCGCGAGGTCATCTGCTCAAGGCTCATCGACAGCTTGTCGCGCTCCGGCAACTGCATCACCATGCCGAGCGCACGGCCGCGCGGGATGATCGTCGCCTTGTGCACCGGGTCGGTCGCCGGGACATGCAGCGCGACGATCGCATGGCCCGCCTCGTGATAGGCGGTCAGCCGCTTCTCGTCCTCGGTCATGACCAGCGTCCGGCGTTCGGCGCCCATCATCACCTTGTCCTTGGCATTCTCGAACTC
>JAGRKY010000604.1 GCA_020442095.1 Bauldia sp. | reverse complement strand
GGTTGGGCAGGATCAGGAAGGCTTCCACCAGGCTGACGGTCAGCGTCATCAGCAGGACAACCGGCAGGAATTTCAGAACCGAACCAATGCTGCCCGACATGAAGCCAAGCGGCCCGACGATCATCGCCGTGGTGAGAAACGAGGCCACCACACCGGGCCCGACCTGCGTGGTGCCGTTCACCGCCGCCTCGATCGGGCTCTCGCCCTCCTGCCGCCGGCGGGCGATGTTCTCCGAAATTACGATGGCATCGTCCATCAGCAGCCCGATCGCCACCACCAGGGCGACCATCGTGATCATGTTGATGGTGAGCCCGAACAACAGCATCGCGAATATCGCGCCGAGGAAGGAGACCGGCAGTCCGAGCGCCACCCAGAAGGAAAAGCGGAAGCCGAAGAACAGCCAAAGCACGACGAGCACAAGGACGAGACCCTGCACGCCGTTCTCGGCGATGATCCGCAGCCGGTCCCGGACGTTCTCCGTCGAGTCCTGCGATATCGTCAGTTCGATATTGCCCGGAGCCGTGGCGCGCGCCTCCTCGATCTGCCGATCGAGCGCGGCCCTGACGCGCAGCGCGTCCTGTGTCGGCAGTTTGTTCACCGCGATGATGGCGGCGCGCTTGCTGTCGAAATAAGCCGCCTGCGCCGGGTCGCCAAATCCCTCGCGGATCGTTGCCACATCCCCCAGCAGCACCTGTCCCCCGCCGGGTGTTCCGCTGACAGGAATCCGCGCCAGTTCGCCGGGACTGCGCTTCTCGCCAAGGAACCGCACCGCCGCTTCGGTCGAATGCCCTTCGAGCGTGCCGGCCGGCATGTCCAGGCTGTGGCTCGCCAGCACCTGCGCGATATCGGCGATATCGAGCCCCAGCCGGGTAATCGCCTCGGCCTTGAACTCGATATCGATCTCGCGATCGGAGAAGCCCTGGACCTCGACCTGCGAAATGGCGGGATCGGCGCGAAGCGTCTCGGCCAGACCGTCGGCATAGGCGAGCAGGACCTCCGGGTCTTCCGGGCCAGTCACTGCCACCGAGGCGACTGACCCTACCCGCTCGACGATCCGGGTTACCGGCTCCTCGGCCTTGTCCGGAAACCGGCTGATCCCGCCGATCGCGTCCTTGATGTCGTTGTGAAAGCGCGTGATGTCGGCGCCTTCGACGATCTCGGCCGTGATCAGGGCCAGGTTCTCGCGCGACAGGCAGCTCAGCTCGGCAAGATTGTCGACGGCGCGGATCGGGTCTTCGGCGACCTTGCAGATGCCTTGCTCCACCTCGGCAGGCGCTGCACCGGGATAGGCAATGCGAACCTCTACTTCCGAAGGCGGTACCACCGGAAAGGTATCGCGCTGAAGCTCCGGCAAGGCGAAGAGGCCCAGCCCAAGCAGGGCGAGCATCAGGATATTGGCCGCCGTCCGGTGGACGACAAAGAGGCGGATCACTCCTGCGTCTCCCGCTTCTTGCCGCTACCCGCGCCCGCCTGCTGATTGCCGTCCATTCCCTTGGCCTGCACCGCCAGCGCAGCCTTGGCCGCCGCGTCCTCGACGGGCTTCACCATCATGCCCGGAACCGCGATCGACGGATCGGTGATGACGAGCTTCTCCCCCGGCTCGATGCCCCCGGTGACGACGACGAGGTCGTCCATTTCGATCCCGAGGCTCACCTTGCGCTTCTCCAGCGTCCCCTCCCCGGTCACGACAAGCGCCATGCCGTCCCGCACCGCTTCCCGCGGCGCCACCAGCGCCTCGTAGGTTGGCGCCACCAGGGTCACTTCGACGAACATGTTGCGACGGAGCGGCGGCCGCCTGCCCGGCTGTGCCTTTCCCAGCGGATCGTCCACGCGCACGACAACGACACTACTCTGGGTGCGCGCATCGATCTCGTCGCCGACACGGTCGACCTTCGCCTGCCAGACAACCGAATGCCCCGGTGCGGGCATGCTGACGCGGGCGCCGAGATCCATGACGCTGGCGCCATCGGCCATCCCGCGCAGAAGCGGTCCAATCCGGCCGACGGGGAAATATGCGGCAATCTCGACCGCCGCTGAATCCTCGGCGGTCACCAGCGTCTGTCCGCGGCTCACATACTGGCCCACCTCGGCCGAAACATCGTTGATCCGCAGATCATAGGGAGCGTGGATTTCGGCGAAGCTCAGCGACCGCTCGACGGTGGCGCGCTGCGCTTTCAAAACATCGCGCTCGGCGGCATTCAGGACCAGCTGGTTCTCGATATCGGCGAGCTTCGCGCGGGCCGAGAGTTCCTGCCGGCGGGCTTCGTCGAGCTGGGTCTGTGTGGCCACGCCACGAGACGCGAGTTCTTCCTGACGGTCGAGTTCATTCCGGCTCAGCTCCAGATCAGCGCGCGCGATCTCGAGACTCGCGCGGATCGTCGAGTCCTTCACATCGAGCGAAGCCAGTTGGGCATCGACCTCAGCCAGCTCAAGTTTCAGATCGCTGTCGTCGATCCGCAGGATCAGGGCGTCCTGCGGGAACAGATTGCCGCTGGCCAGATCCTCCGATGTCTCCGCCACCTGGCCGTCAATTCGCGCCACCGCCCGCCATTCCCGCACCGGCGTGACGGTCCCGAAGCCCGATACCCGCGGCAGCACCTCGACCGGATCCATGGTGATGACGCGGACAGGCGTCGGCGGCCGCTGGCGTTCTCCCGCGGCGGGAGCCTCCTTGAGCATGCCGGAAAAGGCGATGCTCAACACGCCAAGCGCAAGCGGGATCGCCAGCGCAAGTCCTCGCAAGAAGATTGTTGCCACCGCCTTCACACGATCGTCCTCCGATTCACGTCGCTACTATAGCGACCGTGAGAGAAGCGATCCTATCCCGTCGACTCGATCTTGAGGCGTCAACTGTCTGAGGCGTGACAACGCGTCATATCTGCGGGATGTCACATATCCGGGCGGCCGGCCCGCGACGCCGCCATTTGCCATCGGGTTTGCATCAAGTGTTGTCCGGGCGATTATACTAGCATAGTAACCGCCTGATCAGACGCCTCCCACCGGATACTTGTCCCGATCCATGAGCCCGCGATCCGTTAGCCTCGACAGCCTCCCGGCACGTCAGCTTCTCCGGGACAACGGACCGCTCTATCGCCAGCTCGCCGACATCCTCAGATCGCCGATCATCGACGGCCGGTTTCCCGTCGGTGCCAGCCTGCCGAAGGAAGCCGAGATCGCGGAGTGGTTCGGCATCAGCCTGATCACCGTCCGCCAGGCACTTCGCGAGCTCGCGTCCGACGGACTGATCCGCAAGCGCTCGGCAAAGCCCGCCGTCGTCGCCGCCCAGGCACCGCCGATGCGGCTCGGCTGGAATCTCCGCAGCTTCGGCGATATCGCGGCCTATACCGAGAATGCCGAGCTCGTCATCAAGAGCTACCGGCGCGAGGCATCGCCGGAAGCAGCCGAGATCTTCGGTCTCGGCGCCGGCGAGCGGCCCTATTGCCTGCGCGCCATCCTGATCGTGCGGGGCCGCGCCGATACCCAGGTGACGACCTACTTCCCGCCGGAGATCGGCAAGCGCCTCACCAAGAAGAATTTCGATGACGTGGTGATCTTCCGATCGGTTCAGAAGCACTTGGGGCTGAGGCTGGCGACGGCAGGCATCACGGTGCGGGCCGAGATTGCCGACGAGGACCTCGCCGCCGACCTCGACTATGAGGAAGGTGCGCCGGTGCTGGCGGTCGAGATGCTCTACCGCTCCGTCGACCAGCAGCCGATCGAATACACCGTCGCCCGCCACCGCGCCGACGTCTATACCCTGACCTACGACGCGCCCAACGACATTCCCTGAGCGCCTGCCGCCTGACCTGCGGACATCCGGCATCGCCATGGCGATCCCGCCGTCAGATTCCGCATGGACGACTAATAAAAATTATAATAGCATGATACCATGATGCCAATGGCCGGCATGATCGGTCCGGGGGAGGAGATCCGGACATCGATCGTGCTGCCGGTCGTTTGCGGGAGATTTCGCGGTGTCCGCCGTGGTCTCCGAAAAAGAATCGGGCGAAATGCCCGGACAAAGGGAGGAGAAGCTGGTGAAACGCTATGCAGGATTGCTCGCGTCTGCGGTTTGTGCGACCGCGATGCTGGCAGGAAGTCTCGGCACCCAGGCGGCAGCCGAAGACAAGAAATACACGATCTATCTTTCCAACAACTTCATCGGCAATGACTGGCGGCAGCAGATGGAGCGCGTCGCCGAGGTGTCGGTGAACAAGGGGCCGCTCGCCGGACGCGTCGACCTCAAGATCGAGAATGTCGAGAACACCGTCCAGGCCCAGATCAACTCGCTGAACAACATCATCCGGGCGCGGCCCGATGCGATCCTGATCGATGCCGGTTCGGCCGAGGCGCTCAACCCGACGATCAAGAAGGCCTGCGACGCGGGCATCGTCGTCATCAGCTTCGATCAGGTCGTCACCGAGCCCTGCGCCTATGCGCTGGAATCGGACTGGAACCGGATTCCCGCGGTGCTCGCCGAGTGGATGGCGGATCAGCTCGGCGGCAAGGGCAAGATCTTCGTCGACCGCGGCCTCGCCGGTGCGCCGATCTCGGCCCAGCTCGAGAACGGCTATCTCGAGGTCTTGAAGAAGTATCCCGATATCGAGGTGATCGGGAATTATAACGGCGAATACGCCCTCGGTCCGGAACAGGCCGGCGTTGCAAGTCTGCTCGCCGCACATCCGGAAGTCGACGGGATCATGACCCAGGGCTATGGCAGCGGCGCCATCAAGGCGCTCGAGGATGCCGGCCGCCCGATCGTCCCGGTGACCGCCTTCTCCTACAACGTCTCGGCGACGACCTGCGCGCAAACCGAAGGCGCGAGCTGCATCCTCGGCTCGAACCCGGCCTTCTTGTCGTCGGAAGCGATCCGCATGGCTGTCGACATCCTCGACGGCAAGCCGAAGCCGGCCGACCGCCACATTCTGGTCAACGGCGACTTCCTCGCCACCAATGGCGGCGAGTGGAAGTCGAAGCTCTATCCCGACGCGACGATCCAGAAGATCGAGATCGGCGTGAATGCCTGGCCGGATCGTCCCCCGGGACTGACCCTGCCGATTTCGCCGGACTGGGTGGAGATCACGGCCGAAGAAGCCGCTGGTTCCTAGGGCTTCCTCCTGGCGGCGCCCCGACGGTCTATATTTGGCCCAAGGGGCGCCGTTTCTTTCGGTGGGCGGCGGGAAGATGAAAATGATCCAGGCATCGGCGGTGTCTAAGCATTTTGGGGGCATCGCCGCCCTGTCGCGCGCCGAATTCCATGCCGATGCCGGCGAGGTCCATGCGCTGATCGGTGAGAATGGCGCCGGCAAGAGCACCTTCATCCAGATCCTCGCCGGGGCGCTGCGCCCCGATCGCGGCACGATCCTGCTCCGCGGCAAGCCTTACTCGGTCGCCAATCCGAGCGCCGCCCAGACGGCCGGCATTTCGGCCGTCTTCCAGGAGCTGTCGCTGGTTCCCGACCTGACCGTCGAACAGAATATCTGGTTCCGCCGCGAGCCCCTCACCGCATTGGGTACCGTCAATGCGCGGAAGCTCAGGGCAGACACGCTCGCCCTCCTCGAGCGCTACGACATCCCCGTCGCCCGCCCCGATGTCGAGGTCCGGCGGCTGTCGCTCGCCGAACGCCAGGTGGTCGAGATCGCCAAGGCGCTGGCACGCGACCCGTCCGTCCTGATCCTCGACGAGGCAACGTCGTCGCTGGCGCCGCGCGAGACCGAATGGCTGCTCGGCCTCGCGCGCAAGCTTGCCGATTCGGGCATGCTGGTGATCTACATTTCACACCGGCTCGCCGAGATCCGTCACCTCGCGCAGCGGATCACCGTCTTCCGCAACGGCATGACCGTCGCGGCCCATGACACGCACGCGGTCAGCGATGACGAGATCATCGCCGAGATGCTCGGCCGTCGCCTCGACCGGCTTTACCCGGAGCGGATTGCGACCGCGACCGACCGCGTTGCGCTGAAGATCCGTGGCCTCACGGTCGACGACCGTCTCCATGGCGTCGACCTCGACCTGAAGGAAGGCGAGGTTCTCGGCGTCGGCGGCCTCCAGGGCCACGGCCAGCGCCAGCTTTTCCAGGCGCTGTTCGGGATCGGCAGGTCGAAGGGCTCGGTCGAGCTCTGGGGCAAGCCGATCGACGCGCGCTCGCCGCGTCAGGCGCTGACCGGGCGCGACGGCATCGCCCTCGTCCCGGAAGACCGCCGTGGCCAGGGGCTGCTCCTCACCAAGTCGGTGCGCGAGAACCTGACTCTTTCGGTGATTCCGCGCTTCTCGCATATGGGGCTGCTCGACCGCCGCCGGGAGAAGGCGCTGGTCGACGAAATGGTCCAGTTGCTGCAGATCAAGGCCGGTACGCCGGAACAGCTGTCCGGCACGCTGTCGGGCGGCAACCAGCAAAAGGTCGTCTTCGGCAAGATGCTGCTGACCGAGGCGCGGGTCCTCCTGCTCTTCGATCCGACCCGGGGCGTCGACGTCGGCACCAAGGGCGAGATCTTCCAGCTGATGCGCGATCTCGCGGCGAAGGGCTACGCCATCCTCTTCTATTCGAGCGACCTGCCCGAGCTCGTCCATGTCGCGGACCGGGTGGCGGTGATGCGCAACGGCCGGATCGCGGCGACGCTCGACGGCGAAGCGATCTCGGAGGAGAACATCCTCAAGGCGGCGATGGTCGAAGGCGGAGCGGCGCACTGATGGCCGGCGCGACAGCCCCCCGCAACGCTGCGAAGTCCACCGACTGGCGCGCGACGCTGATCGATCGCGGGCCGTTCCTCGTCGCCTGCGTCATGCTGGTGGCGCTGGTCGCCGTCTACGGCTCGCTGCGCGACGGGGTCTTCACCCTCGAGGAGCTGAACATCGACGCGGCCGCCGCGATGACGCTGCTGCTTGCGGCGACCGGCCAGACCATTGTCCTGCTCCGTGGCGGCATCGACCTCTCGATCGGCGGCATGATCTCCTTTGGCACGGTCATCGCCGCCACCCAGTTCGGCGATAGCTGGGTCACCGCCACCATCTGGGGAATCGCGGTACTCGCGATCGGCTTCGCGGTCGGCGCCATCAACGGGCTCCTGATCTCCATCCTGCGCCTCCAGCCGTTTCTCGTGACCCTCGCGACCTGGTCGATCCTGTCCGGCGCCGCCCTTCTTATCCTGCCCACCGATGGCGGCCGGCTACCCGGCGGCTGGATGACCTTCGGCAACAGCGAATTTCTCGGCCTGTCGACCTCGGTCTGGATCCTCGTCGTCCTCTTCGTCTTCTGGCTCTGGTTCCGCAAGACGCGCCTCGGCATCGCCATCCGCGCCACAGGCTCGAACGAGAAATCCGCCTTCCTCTCCGGTGTCTCTCTGACCGGGATCAACGTCGTCACCTACGGGCTGTCGGGGCTCTTCGCCGCGATCGCCGCCCTCTACCTGACGACCCAGACCGGCACTGGTTCGCCGACCATCGGCAGCGACTACATCCTGCCTTCGGTCGCGGCCGCGGTGATCGGCGGCATCAGCCTGTTCGGCGGCCGCGGCGAGTTGTGGGGCACGATCATCGGCGCCTTCATCCTCACCATCATCGGCAACCTGGTCTTCGTCCTGTCCGTATCGAGCTACTGGCAGCCGATCGTCTCCGGCGTCATCCTGCTGATCGCCGTCCTCGCCAGCTCGCTCGCCGAGCGCTCCGCACGGAGGAGCCTGGCATGACCCTCTCCCGTCATCGCGCGATCCTGCTCGCCTATCTCGGCATGATCGTCCTCCTGCTGCTGACCAGCCTGTTCTCGCCGGGCTTCCTTGCCGGCTCGCACCTGCGCTCGATGTCGGTGCTCGCCGCCTTCATCGGCATCGTCGCGCTCGGCCAGACCTTCGTCATCATCGGCGCCGGCATCGATCTCTCGGTCCCCTGGGTGCTCAACTCCGCCGCGGTGCTGATGTCGCTGATCGCGGGCGGCGACAACCAGCCGCTGCTATGGGCGATCCCGCTGGTACTGGCGGCCGGGATGGCGATCGGCGCGATCAATGGCATCGGAGTCGCCATTTTCGGCGTGCCGCCGATCATCATGACGCTCGCGGTCAACGTCATCCTCCAGGGCGGCATCCTCGTCTATACCGGCGGCGCGCCGCCATCGACCGCCCCGGAGCTGATCCAGTTTCTCGCCGTCGGGCGGATCGGCTTCTTCCCGGTCGTGGTGATCATCTGGGCGGTGCTCGCCATCGCCGCCACAATCCTGCTGTCGAAGACCGCCTTCGGCCGCCAACTCTACGCGGTTGGCGCCAATGCGACGGTCGCGGAATTCTCCGGCATCCCGATCGTCCGGACCACGATCCTCACCTACGTCATCTCGGGCTTCACCGCGGCGCTCGCCGGGATGCTGCTGACCGGCTACACGGCGCAGGCCTATCTCGGCATGGGCGACCCCTATCTCTTCACCTCGATTGCGGCGGTCGCCATCGGCGGCGCCTCGATCCTCGGCGGCAGCGGCCACTATATCGGCACCATCGCCGGCGCTTTCGTGCTGACCATCCTGACCGGCCTGCTGCCGGCATTGAACCTTTCCAACGGCGCCCTGCTGATCGTCTATGGCGTCGTCATCCTCGTCACCGTATCGCTCGCCAGCGACGCCCTGTCGGAAGCGGCCGGGGCGGTCAGGGCGGCGCTTGGCCGGCGCGGGGAAATCCAGGAAGCGGAGGAGGCGGAACGCCAATGACTGAAATCACATGCGTCGTCAATTCGAAGAGCCTGCTCGGCGAAAGCACCTACTGGGACCCGAAGGAAGGTGTCCTGTGGTGGATCGACATCTACGGGCCGACCATTCATCGCTTCGATCCGAGATCGGGCCGCGACATGAGCTGGCAGGCGCCGGAATATCTCGGCTGTATCGCCGTCCGCGCGAAGGGCGGCCTCGTCCTGTCGATGGCGACCGGCTTCTATTTCTTCGATCCGGCCAGCGAGACCTTCGAGCCGATCGGCGATCCGGAAGCCGACATTGCCGACACCCGCTTCAACGACGGCAAGACCGATCGCCAGGGCCGCTTCTGGTCGGGTTCGATGTTCGAGGCGGAAGGGAAAGAACCTGCCAAGATCGGTTCGCTTTACCGCATGGACGCGGACCTCGGGATCCATCGCATCGTCGAGGGCGTCGGTTGCTCGAACGGGCTCGCCTGGAGCCCGGACAGCAAGGTGATGTATTTCACCGACAGCCACACGCCCTTCGTCTGGGCCTATGATTTCGATGCGGCGAGCGGAACCGTCTCCAACAAGCGGCTGTTCCTCGACCTGTCGTCGGAAGAGTATATCGTCGACGGGTCGACGGTGGACGCCGCCGGCAACTACTGGCTGACCGTGCCTTTCAAGGGAAAGGTCCTCGCCTACGATCCCTCCGGCCGGCGTATCGAGACGATCGACCTGCCCTTCGACCTGCCAACCTGCTGCGAGTTCGGGGGCCCCGGCCTCGGCACACTCTACGTCACCTCGGCGACGCTGCGCCGGAGCGAGGCGGAACTCGCCGGCCAGATGAAGCCCGGCGGCCTCTTCGCGATCCACGGCCTCGGTGCGAGGGGGCTGCCGCTCGTTCCCTTCGCCGGCTGAGCTCCGGATATCAGTCGGGTCCGGCGACGGCGCTTGCCGGCGAAGCAGGGGCGCCCTTGCCGAGCGGCGTGGTCCGCTGTCTCTGGCCGAGGATTCGTCGCTCGAGGGCCGCGCCAAGCAGGGACAGGGGCCAGCAAAGCGCGAAATAGATCGCGGCTACCGTGCCGAAGACGAGCGCCGGTTCGAAGGTTACCGTGTTGATGACGGTGGCCGTTCGCGCGAGCTCGGTCAGTCCGATCAGCGAGGCGACCGACGTTCCCTTGATGATCTGGACCATGAAGCCCACGGTCGGCGGCAGCATCAGCCGCACGGCCTGCGGCAGGATCACCAGCCGTAACGTCGGGACGAAGCGAAATCCCAGTGCCCGGGAAACCTCCCATTGTCCGCGCGGGATCGACTCGATCGCGGTGTAGAAGATCTCGCCGAAGAAGGCGGCCGAGTTGACGATGAAGGTAAGGGCCGCCGCCGACCATGGATCGGGGCTGAGGCCGATGAAGGCCGTGCCGTAATAGACCATGAAGAGCTGGATCAGGACCGGCGTGCCCTGGAAGAACTGGATATAGGCGATCGCCGCATTCCGCAGGATGGCGGAGGGGCTGACCCTGAGGCCGGCGATCACGAGGCCGAGCAGCCCGCCGCCAGCGAAGGCGATCAGCGCGAGGAGCACCGTCCATCGCGTCGCCAGCAGCAGGAAATAGACTTCGTTGAGGGTGAAATCGCGGACCATGGCGCCCTCATGCCCTCCAGCGGAAAAGAAGCCGTCCGCCAAGGCGGAAGAGGACGATGAAAGCCTGGACCGCGACGAAATACATGACCGCGACGACGATATAGATCTCGAAGTTGCGGAAGGTCTGCATGACCAGGTTGTTGGCGATCGCGGTCAGCTCTTCGGCGGCAATCGCCGAGACGATGCTCGAGCCGAGAAGCTGGAGGATGAACTGGCCGCCGAGCGCCGGGTAGACGGCGCGGATGGCGGGCTTGAGGACGATCAGCCGGATGATCTGGCGGCCCGACAGACCGAGCGCCCGGCCGGCCTCGATCTGGCCCTGGGGGATCGAATCGATGCCGGCGCGGACGATTTCCGTGGCATAGGCGCCGAGGTGGATCGACAGCGCGACGATCGCCGCCGAGTCGCTCGACAGGCGCAGGCCGATGAACGGCAGCGTGAAGAAGATGAAATAGAGCTGGATGAGGAGCGGCGTGTTGCGGATGAGTTCGACATAGGCGCTGGCGACCGCCGCCACCGGGCGGGGACCGAACGACTTCGCCACCGCGCCGACGATACCGATCGCCAGGCCGAAGACCATCGACACGATGGAAAGCACCAGCGTCCGCCACAGGCCCCAGAGCAGCAGCGGCCAGTGGTCAAGGACCGCACCGAAGTGAAAGACATAGTCCATTCCGGAGCATTCCTCCGAGCCGGGCTTGAAGAACGGGCCCGGGCAATCCGCCCGGGCCCGGGCTCGTCGTCGGCCCTCAGAAGACCGGCAGGTCCGGCAGCGGCGCGCCCCGGTGCTTCAGGGACAGCTCGTTGAGCGTGCCGTCATTCTTCAGCGTGAAGATGAAGGTGTTCAGCCACTGCAGCAGTTCCGGGCTGTCCTTGCGGACGCCGATGCCGAAGTAGAAGCTCTTGAGGATGTATTTCATCTCGAAATCCTCGCCGTCGACGCTCTTCTGCAGATACATGTCACCGTAGTCGCCGCCGCCCATGGCGTCGATCTGGCCGGAAAGCATTGCCTGGGTGATCGAGGCATAGTCGTCGAAGCGGAGGATCTCGATGCCGGGATATGTCTCCGCCTGCTTGGTGAGGAGCCCGTCCTCGCCGGTGCCGCGGGTGACGCCGACCTTCAGCCCGACAAGGTCTTCGGGTCCCTTGATGTCGAGGCTCTTCGGCGCGAGCACCACCGAGGACTGGCCGGCATAGGGGATGGAGAAGGCGACCTGCAGCGCACGCGCGGGCGTGATCGAGAAGATCGAGATCACCATGTCGACGCGATTGGTGAGCAGCGACGGGATACGACCCGGCGAGGTGACCGTGACGAACTCGACCGGAACCCCGAGGGCCTCGCCGACGAGATTGGCGACGTCGATGTCGAAGCCCGCGGGCTGCATGCTCTCGTCGACCATGCCGTAAGGCGCGGTTGTCGTATCGATGGCGATGATCACCTTGCCGCGGCTGATGATCTCGTCGGTGGTCACCGCATGTGCCGGCGCAAGGCCGGCCGACACCATAGCGACAAGGCCGAAGAGCAAGCCCGCCAGAATTCCGGTTGGGCGTAGTCTGGTCATCTGCTGTTCCTCCCTGGGATTCCCGACGCAGGTGTTGTGAAGCCGGTTGCGGATCTGCGTCTTTCTCCGCAGTGGCAATTTCCGGCCCGCCTTGTGGACGGTGCCTTGTTCAGAACAGACGTGCGGTCATCCCTCCGTCGACGACGAGGCCGGAGCCGGTGATGAACGAAGCGTCGTCGGAAAGCAGGAAGGCGACGGTGCGGGCGATCTCGGACGGGTCGGCGATCCGGGCGATGACGTTGTGGTCGAAGCTCAATCCGAGCTTCTCCGCGCCGCCGCCTGCCTCGAGCCCGGCCTGGGTCATCCGCGTGTTGACCGATCCGACGACCAGCGCGTTGACCCGGATGAAGTCGACCGCATAGTCGAGGGCGAGCTGGCGGGAAAAGGCGAGGACGCCACCCTTCGAGGCGGCATAAGCCGGGACCTCGGGCACGGTCGCCAGCGCATGCACCGAGGCGATATTGACCACGCTGCCGCCGCCGGTCTTCCGCATTTCGGGAAACGTCGCCCGGCAGATCCGGAAGATGGCGGTGAGATTGACCGCCAGGGTCTCGTCCCACTCCGCGTCGGTGACATCCTCGACACGCTTGCCCTGGGTGTAGATGCCGGCGCAATTGACGACGCCGTCGATCCGCCCATAGGCGTCGAGGATCGCGTCGACCGTCTCCCGTACATCGGCCTCGCGCGTCAGGTCGGCCTCGCGGAAGCGGAGTTGCCAGCCGTTCGCTTCCGCGATCGCGTCGAGCTCCCGTCCCGCGGCGGCATCGAGGCCGGCGCCAAGAACGCGGGCGCCGGCAGCGCCAAGCGTCTCGGCGGTGGCACGGCCGATACCGGTCGCCGCGCCGGTAACCAGAATGGCCTTGTCCGCCAGGGCGGCGCGCGCGGTGCTCATGCCGGCGCCACCGGATCGACGACCGCGGCGGTCTTGCGCGCCTGATGGCCGGCGATCAGCCGCAGCACCCGGTCCTCGGTCGCTTCGGACCTGGCGAGTTCCTCGACGATGCGCCCGTCATCGAAGACGAGGATGCGGTCGCAGAGCCCGATCACCTCCTCGAGTTCCGACGAGACGACGATCAGCCCGACGCCTCGGTCGGCGAGGTCGACGATGAGCTTGTAGATCTCGTGGCGGGTCGCGACGTCGACGCCCTTTGTCGGCTCGTCGAGCAGCAGGATCTTCGGCGCATTCATCAGGACCCGCGCGAAAAGCAGCTTCTGCTGATTGCCGCCGGAGAGATGGGAGACCGCGGCGGCGGGCGAGCGGGCGCGGACCTTGAGTTCGCGCATCGCCTTGAGGATCGCTGAATCCTCGCTCTTGCCTCGGACCATGCCATGCGAGGCGAAGAGCGCCAGGTTGCCGATCGTTATGTTACTGCCGACCGGCAGGTTGAAGAGCAGGCCGGAGCCCTTGCGGTCCTCGGTGAGCAGCGCGATGCCGGCGTCACGCGCGTCATGGACCGAACGGATGGCGACCTCGCGACCCTCGATCGCCAGCCGGCCCCGGTGGGGAAGACGGCCGTAGAGCGCGCCGAGCAATTCGCTGCGGCCGGAACCGAGGAGGCCGGCGATGCCCAGGATCTCGCCGGCGCGCAGCGTGAAATTCACGTCATGGACGCCGAGGTGGAATCCGTAGCGCTCCTCGACCGAAAGGCCTTCGACCTCGAGCAGCGTCGTCGCGTCGGTCGGTGCGTCGTGATGCGGATAGAGGCGGTTCATCCGCTCGCCCGACATCGCGGTGATGATCTGTTCCTCGTCGAAACTGTCGCGGTCGAGTTCGGCGGCGACACGGCCGTCGCGGAGCACCGTCGCGCGGTCGCAGAGCGCAATGACCTCGGGCAGCCGGTGGGTGATGAAGATCATGGTCGTGCCGGCCGCCTTCAGCCGCTTCAGAAGGCCGAAAAGCAGTGCGACCTCGGAGCCGGAGAGCGACGCCGTCGGCTCGTCGAGCATGAGGACCAGTGGCCTGGACGTCAGCGCGCGGACAATCATGACGAGATGGCGCTGCGCCGCAGTCAGCGTCGCGACGAGCGCGCCGGGATCGAGCGACAGGCCGAAATCACGGAAGAGCTCGGCGGTACGTTCCCGGAGCGCCCGCTGGCTGATCATCATCCCCTTGCCGAGATTGGTTCGCCCGGCAAAGACGTTCTCGGCCACCGTCAGCTGTTCGAAGACCTCGGTTTCCTGGGGCACATAGGCGACGCCATGCGCCTGAGCCTCGCCGGGCGTGGCGAAGCTGACCGGCGTTCCGTCGACGCGGATGGTGCCGTCGAAGGTGCCGGCGGCATGGACGCCGTTCAGGATCTTGACCAGCGTCGACTTGCCCGCGCCGTTCTGGCCGAGCAGGGCATGGATCTCGCCGCGCCGGACGCGGAAGTCGACTCCGCGGAGCGCCTGAACGCCGGCGAAATTCTTGACGATGTCGGTCGCCTCGATGACGTAGGGCACGTCTTCCTGGCCCATCGGATCTTCCTTCCGGTCGGCTCCGGGCCACCGCCTGGGCGGCCCGGAGGGATAGGGCGTGCGCGGGTTACTGGCCGGCGCTGTCGAGGATCTCGTAGTAGGGCCCGAGATCGTCGACGGTGATGACCGGCGCCGGGAGGGGGTTCATGTAATCGACCTCCTTGCCCTCGGCGAGCGCTGCGGCGAGCTCCGCCGTCTTGGCGCCTTCCTCGAACAGCGGCTGGGCGACGAGGCCGAAGGCCGCACCGGACTTGATGATGTCGAGGTTCTGCCGGATGTAGTCCATGCCGATGATCACGATTTCGCGGTCAGCCTTGCGCGCGGCACCCGACCAGGTCTGCAGGCCGTTGCCGGTCGTCGAGAAGGCCGCGACCACGTCCGGATTGCTCTGCAGGATGCCGACGGCCTTGGCCTCGGCCGCGGACGGCTCGAAGCCCTCGAGTTGCGTGTCGAGGATCGAGATATCGGGATAGGATTCCTTCATCTGGGCGCGGAAGGAGTCGGCCATCACGTTCTCGGTGTCGTTGTAGCTGCCCTGGGTCAGGGCGATGACGCCCTTGCCGCCGAGCTTCTCGCCCATCACCTTGGCGGCGTTGGCGCCGGCCGCGGCGATGTCTTCGCCGGTCGCCGCCTTCAGCCCCGGGATCGAGCCTTCCTTCGGCAGCACGTGCCAGGTGACGACCGGGAGACCTTCCTGACCGAGCTTGGTGATATAGGGATAGATGTCGGGGCCCGGCCCGTAGACGGCGACCGCGCCGAAATCGGTGCGGGCGAGAGCGGCCTCGGCGAGCGGGATCGAAGCGGCGACATCGTAGTTGGTCGCGCTCGGATTGCCGACAACCTCGCACTCGTAGCCAAGCTCCTTGCATTTCGCGAGGAAGCCGGCCTGCATCAGCCGGTGGACCGGATGGTCGCGCATCGGCTGGACCCAGAGCAGGGCCTTTTCGGCGGCCGCGCTCGGGCCGCCGCTCGCGGCGAGCCCGGCGATCAGCGCCATCGCGCCGAGTTTCCACTTCAATGACATTGATAGTCCTCCCTTGGTGTGAGCCGGCACCGCGCCGGCGGCTTGCTGCCTATCGGTCAGACGCGCGATTCCCCGCGCTCTGAAGACCGGTTTCCGTTGTTCGGGGCTCTTGGTTCGGCGGCGGCGTCCGTATCGCGTCGCCCGCCACCGGCTATGAAGAAGCGGCGGCGCAGGATGTCGAGGCCGACCGCCATGACCATGATCACGCCGACCGCGATCTGCTGCCAGTTCGAGTTGA
>JAGRKY010000603.1 GCA_020442095.1 Bauldia sp. | reverse complement strand
ACCAGCTCCTGACCAATCCGGACATCGACCTGATCTTCGTCCACGCCGCCCATCTCGCCGTTGCGGTGGCCGCGGTGCTCGAGGCCCAGGGCAAGAAGCCGGGCGACGTCATGCTGGTTTCGTCGAACGGTGCGCCGGTCGGTCTCGACCTCATCCGCAAGGGATGGGAACAGGTCGAGGTCGAGCAGCCGATGTACGCCCAGGCTGCTGCGCTCGCCATGTTCGCCGACAAGGTCGTCAACAAGGAGAAGATCGAGCCCGGCACCTATGACGTCACCGGCCTCGAATCCGTCCTGACGATCGAGAAGTGGGGTCCGAACATCAAGATCCCGGGTGCCGCGATCACCAAGGACAACGTCGACGATCCGAAGTTCTGGGGCAACCTGAAGCCCCCGAGCGAACCGGTGATGTCGGTGAAGTAAGCCATCACAAATCCGGCGCAGGGGCTTCGGCCCCTGCTCCACCCCTCCGATCGATCGACGGCCATGACCACTCAAATCGCAACCGCTCCCCACAGCAGCTCCGAGATGCCGCCGCGCCGCCGCGCCGCATTCGAGTTCGTCCTCGACAATCTTGTCTGGTTCGTCCTCGCGATCGTCCTCGCCGTCTTTTCGTTGACGATCCCCGACTTCCTCCAGATCGGCATCTTCCTCAACATCCTGCAGAACTCGACCTTCATCGGCATCATCGCCGTCGGTCTCTCGCTGACGCTGATCGCCGGTCACATGGACCTGTCGATCGAGTCTGTGATGGCGCTCTCGGCGATGGTCATCGCGCTGTTGTTCGGCACGGGCGGCGCCGGTGGCGGGATCGTGATCGAGCCCGGCTGGCTCTATTTCCCGGTGTCGCTACTGATCGCGCTGGGGGTCGGCGCCATCGTTGGAACCATCAACGGCACACTCGTCGTCCGCCTCGGCATCAACGCCTTCATCGTCACGCTGGCGTCGTATATCTGGGCCCGCGGCCTCGTCGTCGCCCTGTCCGGCGGACGCTCGGTTTACGGCCTGCCCGATGCGATGCGCGTCATGGCGGTCGACCAGATCCTCGGCATCCCGCTGCTCGCCTGGATGCTGATCCTCGTTTACATCGTCTTCGCCTTGATCCTCGCCAAGACGCCGTTCGGCCGGCACCTGATGATGATCGGCGGCAACGAGCAGGCAACCTACCGGGCGGGCATCAAGGTCGGCGCCATTGTCATGGCCACCTTCATCCTGTCGGGGATGCTCGCCGGCTTCGCCGGCTGGCTGCTCGCCTCGCGCACCGCCGGCGCGACCGCCAATCTCGGCATCGGCATGCTGTTCCAGGCCTTCGCCGCGGTCGTCATCGGCGGCGTCAGCCTCAAGGGCGGTTCCGGCCGGCTGTCAGGTGTCTTCGCCGGTGTCCTGCTGCTTTCGTCGATCCAGACGGCGATCAACGTCATGGGCATGCCGCCGCATTACACGCAGATGATCCAGGGCGGGCTGGTGCTCGCCGCGGTGCTGCTCGACACGATGAAGAACACCGTACGACGCCGCTACCTCTAAGCAAGAAAAGAACGGAAAAGACCATGGCTGGACGCCTTGAGGGCAAGACCGCGATCGTCATCGGCGCGGCGCGCGGCATCGGCGAAGGAATCGCGGAGCGCTTCATCGAGGAAGGTGCGCGCGTCATGATCGGCGACACCGAAGTCGATGCCGGCAGCGCCACCGCCGAACGCATAGGCGCGCGCTTCCGCGAGACGCATGTCGATCGGCCGGAGGACGCCAAGGCGATCGTCGAGGAGACGCTCGACGCATACGGCCGCCTGGACATCCTCGTGCAGAATGCGGGGATCTATCCCTGGACGCTGATCGAGAATACCAGCCCCGACGAGTGGGACTCGGTATTGGCAGTCAACCTCAAGGGAACCTTCCTGGCGGCACAGGCCGCTCTCCCGCCGATGAAGGCACAGAGAAGCGGCCGGATGATCTTCACCTCGTCGATCACCGGTCCGCGGGTGACCAGCCCCGGTCACGGCCACTATTCGGCGTCGAAAGCCGGCATCAACGGCTTCATCAAGTCGGCCGCGCTCGAATTCGCCGGCTATGGCATCACGGTGAATGGCGTCGAACCCGGCAACATCCTGACGGAGGGCATGAAGGCCCATCGCAGCGCGAGCTTCATCAAGTCGATGGAGGACTCGGTGCCGCTCGGCCGGCTCGGCACGCCGCGCGATATCGCCAATGCATTTCTCTATTTCGCGTCCGACGACGCCGAATATGTTACCGGAACGACCATCGTCGTCGACGGAGGGCAGATCCTCCCCGAAGGCGCCGACTTCCGCCTCAATCCGGATTGACCTCAATGGATATTCTCGACTTCTTCACTTTCGAGCCCGTCGGTTCCAGCATCGACGAGCTCGAGACACCGGTGCCGGTCATCGATATCGATATCGTCGACCGTAATCTTCGCCGCTGGCAGGAGCGCTGCAACGCGCTCGGCATCGCCAATCGCCCGCACATCAAGACCCATAAGCTGGTCGCCCTTGCCCGCTATCAGATCGCCCTCGGGGCCAAAGGCATAACCGTCCAGAAGCTCGGCGAGGCCGAGGTCATGGCCGATGCCGGCATCGACGACCTGCTGCTCACCTTCAACATCGTCGGCGCTTCCAAGCTGAGGCGGCTCGCGGCGCTCGCGAAGCGGGTCAAGATGACCGTGGTGGCCGACAACTCCGTTGTCATCAAGGGCCTCGGCGAGGCGGGGCGCATGGCGGGCGTCGACATCGGCGTGCTCGTCGAATGCGATACCGGCGCAAAGCGGAATGGCGCCCAGTCGCCGGAGGAGGCCCTGGCGCTCGCCCGTGAGATCGATGCCACGCCCGGCATCGCCTACAAGGGCCTGATGACCTACCCGGCGGCAGGCATGCGCCGTGAGATGGCGGATTTCCTCGCGAGGGCGCGCGACCTGATCGATGCCGCCGGTCTCAAGACCGAGGTGATCAGCACCGGCGGCACCCCGGATATGTGGAGCGACGAGGGCATGGAGGTCGCGACCGAATACCGAGCCGGGACCTACATCTACTGCGACCGCGCGGAGATGGCCGCCGACGCCTGCGACTGGGACGATTGCGCCTTCACCCTGCTTTCGACCGTCGTCAGCGTGCCGACACCGGACCGCGCCCTGATCGACGCAGGCTCGAAGGCGCTTACCATGGATCTGCTCGGCCTCGAAGGATACGGCGTGGTGCATGCGCTCGGCGATGCGCCGATCTACGGCGTCAACGAAGAGCACGGCTATCTCGACATCTCGAAGCTCGCCATCAAGCCGAAGGTCGGCGATCTCGTCCGGATCACGCCGAACCACGTCTGCCCGGTATCCAACCTGTTCGACCGGGTGGTCTTCATTCGTGGCGACAAGGTCCTCGGAGCGGTGAAGGTCGACGCCCGAGGCATGGTGCAGTGAGCGTCTACGCGCGCCGGGGCATTCCGACGATCATCAATGCGGCAGGGACTCTGACCCGGCTTTCCGGCGGCGTCATCCGGCCGGAGGTAGCGCAAGCGATGGCGGAGGCCTCCGCCCTCGCGGTCGACATGACCCTGCTCCAGGCCCATGCCGCCGGCGTCATTGCCGGGCTGACAGGCGCGGAGTCGGGATACGTCACCTCCGGCGCGTCCGCCGGCCTGCTGATCGGGACGGCCGCCTGCGTGACCGGCCTCGACCCGGCGGCGATGGCCCGCCTTCCCGACACGGCGACGCTGAAGAACGAGGTCGTCGTGTCACGGAGCCAGCGCAACGGCTACGACCATGCCGTCCGGACCGCCGGTGTCGCGCTCGTCGAGGTCGGGCTGCCCGACCGCGCCTCCGGCGCCGGCATTCGCGATGCGGAGCCGTGGGAATATGCCGCCGCGATCAACGAGAAGACTGCGGCGGTCCTCTATGTCGCCACCCGCGATTCACGGCCGCAGCTTTCGGAAGTGGCGGCGGTCGCCCATGCGGCCGGCGTCCCGGTTATCGTCGACGCGGCGGCCGAAATCCCGCCGCAGGCGAACCTCAGGCGCTTCATCGCCGAAGGCGCGGACCTCGTCGCCTTTTCCGGCGGCAAGGCGATCGGCGGGCCGCAGGCCTCCGGCATCCTCTGCGGGCGGCGCGACCTGATCGCCGCGGCGGCGCTTCAGCAGCTCGACATGGATGTCGTCACCGAGCTGTGGGACCCGCCGGCGCAGTTCATCGACCGAAGCCGGCTCGGTGGGCTGCCGCGTCACGGAATCGGCAGGCCATGCAAGGCCGGCAAGGAGGAGATCATCGGGCTGCTGACGGCGCTCGAACTCTTCGTCGCCGAGGGGGACGCGGCCCGGCACGCCCGCTGGCTCGCGGATATCAGGGTAATCGCCGCCGGACTGGCCGACATTGCGGCCGAGACGATCGTCACCGGCGAAGACGACCCGGGATCCGTACCGAAGGCCGAACTTCGTTTCCCACGCGGTCGCGAAGCGCGGGCGCTTGCCCTCCTCCGCGCCCTGGTCGCCAACGACCCCGCGATCCATGCCGATGCCGGCGACCACGCGGCAGGAATCGTCCGCTTCAACCCGATCGCCCTGCGCGCCGGACAGGCTGAAGCCGTCGCCGAGGCGGCGCGGGCTTTCAGCGCTGCGGGCGGGTAGAGCCGGCTTTCGTCGTCGGCTCAGGACTCCGAGGCGAATGCGCGGGCCTTGTCCAGGCCGGCCATAAGAGCATCGACGATCTCGTCGGTGGTGCCGTGACGAGCGAAATATTCCGCCGGATCCCGGGCGAGAGGGCCGGATTTCGGAATATCGTCCAATGCCGCTCTCGTCGCCTCGCGATTGCCAAGCTCGGCATCGGCGATTGCGATCAGCACCTGGCTGACCCCGGACCCGTCCACCGCTGAGCGCTGGGCGACCTTCAGCATCTCGCGATAGTCGCCTTTCAGGTAGAGATCGATCGCGACGAAGTGGAAATACCAGCCGGGCGGATTGACGGTCCGCTCGATTGCGTGCCGGAGGATCGGAATGCCCTCGTCGAACTTGCCGCGCGCGGCAAGCCGCCAGCCTAGCTGCGCGAGGGCATCGGGATCGTTGGGATTCAGCTCCACTGCACGGCGCGCCAGGCGTTCGGCTTCGTCAAAACGCCCCATGTAATAGTCGATCGACGAGAGCGCCTTGAGGGCGAGCGTATTGTCGGGATCCAGCTTGACCGCCTGCGTCGCGGCGTCGAAACCTTTCTGGTAGTGGGTCTGCAGGTCTCCTGTCTTCGCGAATTCGAACCGGCCGGCATCCATGTACATCCAGCCGAGCATCGCCCAGGCGTCGCTGTAGCCGGGATCGCGCCTGACGGCTTCTTCGAGACAATCGACAACAGGCTCGAATTCCTCCCGCAGGAAACCTCTTCGGTAGCCGTATGCCCGCAACACGCATACGTAGCTCTTCATATTCGTCACGCCGACGGCCGCCTGTCGGCCCTCCAGATCCTTGGTGACGACGCCGTAGGGCTGACCGAGCTCGGTCGCGATCTTCGCCGCAAGTTCGCTCTGGGCGCGGATGAGGGATTCGGGGCTGGAGGGTCGGTCGAAGTCTCCCGTCCACACCACCTGGCCGGTCGCCGCATCGAACAACTGGGCGGAGACGCGAACGTGATCGGTGTCGTCACGGACGTTGCCCCTGACGACATAGGCGACACCGAGATCGCGCCCGAGTTTCTCGGGCTCGGGACTTGCCTCGTCGCCAAAGCCGATCGGCAGGGTGTACAATCGGAAACCCGGGAAACGCATGAGATCGCTGATCAGTTCCTGGCTGATCCCATCGGCCAGATATCGGCTGTCCTGGGTGGTCGCGAGCGCCTCGAACGGCAGGACGACCACGGCCGGTTCGCCGACATAGTCTCCGGTGGAAACGGGAAGGGGGGCCGTCCGCTCGCCCCTCAGGAACCAACCCGCAAAGCCGGCCGCCGCGAGGACCACAACGATAGCCAGCGCCGTCAGGACATGGCGGGGCTGTCTGGCCGGCTCCTCGGCATCGGGATCAGGGTTCTCGCCTTCGACCGCCTCTCCCCCAGGCGTTGTCGGCTCATCGACCGGTGACGCCGGCGGCGCAGATTCGCTCCACTCGAAGTGAGGGACGTAAGAGCCCTTGGGTATCGATATCCGAACCTGATCGTGCAGGCCGGGGTCGACATAGTAGCTGTCCAGGTCGCGTCTCAGTCGCCTCGCCTCGAGCCGTACAACCGGGTCGGTCTGCGAATCGAACGTCTCGTCACGTCCGAAAACGGCGACGGCGACGGTGTAGCCCTTCAGCCGGTCGGCGCGACCCGACAACGTCTCCTCGACGATATAGCGGAGAAAGGCGCGCCGCCTGTCGCTGGCATGGAGGTCCGGGCTGGAAAGAAGACGCTCGAGCTCTTCGCGGACGTCGTCGTCGGACGGCCTGCTTTCCGGGACATCGGCACCTGTTGCAACTTCAGCTTGCACCATCGCGGCCTCGGGCACCGACATACGGGAACGCGACAACGGCGCTGACACAAGCGATGACCTGTCGAGAAGCTCCCGTCATGACTGAAATCCCGAAAAGCGGGTGGAATTTTGTCATACGATCATCGATTGCCAGAAGCCTAATTGTTTCAATGAGTTCACGCCGAAAACCCCATGAGTACGAACATGTTCGTACTTCTCTCGCGCGCGAAAATGATGCATCGGGTCAGCCGTAATCGATCGACCCAAAGCTACCCAACCCCCCCGCGGAAGTCCACTGGACAGGATCGGGAAGTCCGGGCGATTGAGGCACGTCAAAGACTATCCTGCCTTACTCGGATAGGTGCAATGGGAGAAGCTCACACGTTCGCTGCCCGATATCCGCAACGCGAATTGGAGATTCACCGGCTCTGCAGCCTCGACACGGAGTTCCGCTCGGCCTGCGAGGACTACGAGCAGGCATCGTCAGCACTTCGCTACTGGCAAGGCAGGCCGGATGAAGCAGCATCCAAAATCAGGGACTACGAGAATTTCCTCAACGAGCTTGAGATCGAAATCCTGACCCGGCTGGATCGCAGCCAAGTCAATGTTAATGCAAGGAATTCCTGATCGAAACCCGTCGGGCGACCGGCTTCCGAAACAGGGATCGAGACAATCAGGGAGGAAGCCATGACCAGACCCATCCCGCAAGACCATCCAAACCGGAGACTGAGCATGAAACGTAAGGCACTTTCCCTCTTACCGGCGATCGCCCTCGGCGTCGGCGCGATAAGCGTCACGTCCGCGCTCGCCGCGGACGCCGCCAAGCCGAACATCCTGCTGATCGTCTCCGACGATACCGGTTGGGGTGACCTCGGCCCCTATCTCGGTGGCGCGGCGCGCGGCATGCCGACTCCGAACTTCGACAAGCTCGCTTCGGAAGGCATGGTCTTCACCAACTTCTACGGCCAGCC
>JAGRKY010000602.1 GCA_020442095.1 Bauldia sp. | reverse complement strand
CGGGCGCCATCATCTTGCACGGCCCGCACCAGTCCGCCCAGAAATCGACGGCGACGGGGATATCGTTGCGGCTGAGATGCTTGTCGAAGCTCGCCGCGCGGACATTCGCCGGGTGGCCGTCGAACAGCGGCTTGTGGCACTGGCCGCATTTGGCTTCGAGGGGACTCCGCCCGCTCGGCGCGCGGTTGATCGCATCGCAATGCGGGCAGACGATATGGCGGACGGCTTCGTTCATCTTCCGGGTCTCGGCGGGGGGCTTGCGGAAAGCGCAGGTTCAGGCCGGAAGATGGGGATTGGCGGGCCCTTCCGTCAAGGGCGCCGCCGCTTTCGTGGATGAGGCCGGGGGGATGACTAGCGTGGCGCGAGGTTGACCAGCTGGACCCGGCGATTGACCCCGGCGAAGGGATCGCGCCAGTCCTTCGGCTGTTCCTCGCCATAGCCGACGGCGATCAACGACTGCGGGTCGAGGTCGAAGGTGGTGACGAGGAAATTCTTCACCGACCAGGCGCGGCGTTCCGACAGCATCTGGTTGTAGCTGTCGCTCCCCGATGCGTCGGTATGGCCGGCGATCAGGAAGGTCTGGCCACGCAGCCTCGGGTCGCTGAGGGCCTGGCCGAGAGTGAACAAACTGCCATAGGCCGAAGGGCTTATGTCCGCGGAATCATAGGCGAAATAGACTTCCATATCGACGCTCGGCAGCGCGTATTCGGCGACCGTGGCGGCGATCCGCCGGCGCTCGGCGGGGATAACCGGGCGGGTTGCCATGCGGCGGAGCTCCGACGGGGAGAAGGCGGGGCCGGTATGGGCCGGGGCGACGGAGGCCGGCGCCACCATCCGGCGCACGAAGCTTGGATCGCGGGCGACGGCGCGGGGATTGCGGGCCAGCGCCTCGACCAGCGCATCGCGCGACTGGGCGGCGGCGGGAACGCTGAAAAGCGAGGGAATACCAAGGGTTAGCGCAAACGCAAGGGCCAAGGCGGCGCGGCTTTTCATCGGTCCCACTCCTCGTCTTCTGGCTCGGAACGTGGTCATGGGGTATCGCTGTCGCACTGAACCACCTCTGAATGCCGCCTTTCGCTGGCGTTCATGTGCGGGGACAACACGTGTGAAGAAGCCTGTGGACGGCGACGAGACGCCCTTCTGGCGGCGCCTGGCGCTCGACGAGATGACCGAGGCGCAGTGGGAATCGCTTTGCGACGGCTGCGCCCGCTGTTGCCTCAACAAACTCGAGGATTGGGACACCGGCGCCATCCACTGGACCGAGGTCGCCTGCCGTCTCCTCGACGATCGGACCTGCCGCTGCCGCGATTATCCCCGCCGCGCCGAGAAGGTCCCCGACTGCGTGCCGCTGACCCCGCAGAACGTCGTCGAGCTGACCTGGCTGCCACCGACCTGCGCCTACAAGCTCGTCGCCGAGGGGAGGGACCTCTACTGGTGGCACCCGCTGGTCTCCGGCGACCCCGACACGGTGCACCATGCCGGCATCTCGGTGAGGGGGCGGACCGTTTCCGAGGACGAGGTGACGGTCGAGGAATACGAGGAGCATCTGGTCGACTGGCCGGGCGAGGACCCGGCCGACGGGATCGAGGTGGCCGAGCGCGCGCCGCCGACGACCGGACGGAAGCCGCACGGCCGATGACGCGGACGGCTGCGCCGATACCGAAGCTGGTGATCTTCGACTGCGACGGCGTGCTGGTCGACACCGAGGCGACCCATTGCCGGATGCTGGCGAAGAACCTCGCTCGCCACGGGCTGGCGATCACGCCCGAGGAATGCATGGCGCGCTTTGTCGGCTCGCGCATGGCGACGATCGGCGAGCGCGCGGTGGAGATGGGGGCGGACCTCCCCGAAGACTGGATCGACGAAGCCTATGGCGAGATCTTCCCCGAGCTCGCCAAGGGCGTGCCGGTCATCGACGGAGTCATCGACGTTCTCGACGTCCTCGACGCGAGGCGCATTCCCTATTGCGTCGCCTCCAACGGCAACGAAGAGAAGATGACGATCACACTAGGCGGCAACGGCATCCTCGACCGTTTCGGGGATCGCGTCTTCTCGGCCTATACGGTCGGCGTCTGGAAGCCGGACCCCGGCCTCTTCCTTGCCGCGGCGGCGCGCTTCGGTGTCGGCGCGAGCGAGTGCGTCGTCGTCGAGGACAGCGTCACCGGCGCGACGGCGGCGAAGCGCGCTGGCATGCGCTGCTTCGGCTACGCGCCGCATGGCAACGGGGCGGGGCTCGCGGCACAGGGTGCGACGCCCTTCGCTGCCATGGCCGAGCTGCCGGGGCTGCTCGGCCTGGACCGTGTGGACGCGAGCGCGCAATCGGCTCGCGCCTGATCATCGCCCCGGCTTTTCCTAGGCGCCCGGCTCGTACCAGATCGGCGAGGAATAGGCCCGCTGCTGGTTCTTGAGCGGGACCTCGTCGGGAAGGTCGAGGTTGAACCGCACCTGATCATAGGCCGTCCAGCGCGGCGTCGGGATTTCGATTACCCGCGCGTAGTAGAAGGCCTTCAGCGACGGATCGAAGTCCGGATCGGTCCAGACCGTGCCGAGCTCGGCCGCGCCGATGGTGTTGGTCCAGCTGGGAATCGACAGGTCGACCGTATCGCCGACCGGCGGCAGCTTGCCGTTGGCGTCCGGCTCGCGGTCATCGGACCAGGCAACGTTGTAGACCTTCTCCTGCGGCTCGCCGTTGGCGTCGAGCCAGCCCTTGACGATCTGGATGCGATCGAGATTGGCGCCGGAGGCATCGCGAAGGGCGTAGACGAGGAAGTTCGGCGCGCCGGCGCCGTCGGGATGGGCGACCAGATCGGACCCCATCGGCACGCCCTTGGTGTAGCCGACCAGCGCAAGGTCGCGGCGAAGCGCGTCGTCGGCGGCGAAGTCCCAGCCGCCGAAGAAGCGGAGCTGGATGCGGGTTCCGGTCGTCGCATAGACTTCGCGGCGCTCCATGGCATCGAAGATCGCGCCCCGGGTATTCTCGGTCGCCCAGACCGCCGTCAGCCCGGAAGTGATGTATTCGTAGCTGTCGAGCTCCAGCCCGAGGTCCTTGTTCTCCAGCGCGACGTGGAGCTTTCCGCTCTCGTCGACGATCCGGTGCGGTGACGGTTCGTAGGTCGCGTATTTGCCGAAGAAGTTGTCGTTGTCCGGGCTCGGCATCGCGACGTGGTTATCGCCGGCGCCGACCAGCCCGAACTTGAACGGGTTGACGCCGAGCTTCTGCTCGAGGACCAGCCCGCGCTTCAGGCCGGAGCGGGCATATTCGCCCGGCAACATGTCGGGGGTCTTGGCCTGGGTCGCATCGAGGTTGCCGTAGTCCCAGGTTTCGAAGTCGGCGAATTCGTCCTCGGGTGAGAGAAGGGGATGCGCCTCGCTATCGCCCTTCATCTGACTCGCCTCGTAGAGACGCTCCCACTTCTGACGGGTCTCCGCATAGTCGCGATCGAACTCGGCGCCGTCGGCGAAGTCGTCCTGCATCGCGAACATCATGCCGTTGGAGAGGTTGCCGTTATGGGGAATGGCGAGGATGTCGCCGCCGGTCTTGTCCTCGTAGACCTGCAGCCACTTCCAGAGGTCGCGCGGATTATTCGATCCGAGTGGCGGGGTGATGGTGAAGGGAACGACCTGCCCGGCGCGCTCGGCCCCGTCGCGGAAGATGACGTTGCGGTGGAGGTTGTTGCCTTTCTCCAGCGACGACCATTCGAAGGCGATGAACGTCGTGAACTTGCCCGGCTCGTTGAATTCTTCCGCCGCGCGGACGATGTCGTCCCAGACCCGCTTGAAGGCGGGATTTCCCGGCTGATAGTTCAGCACCGGCGAGAGCTTGCCGTTGCCGAACTGCTCGATCAGCCGCCACATGGCGTCACCCGCGACCTGGCCGCCGGCGTTGAAGTCCTCATGGAACTTCTTGCCATCCGGGTCCGCGAGGATTTCGGGCGTACCGGCGATGATATCGGCGATCGCGCCCATGGCGTCGGAGTGATCGGTGATCATGAAGAAGTCGTAGGGGACGCGGAGCTTGTTCGGCTGGCCGGTATTCGAGGTGACCTGCTCGCCGCGGGCGAAACGATAGGCATCGCGCGGCCCGAGCGTGGTGCCCGCGCCACCGGCATCGGCGGAGAGCGCGGTGTGGACGTGAGTGTCGCCGAAATAGACCTGGGTCGGGAAAGCCCGGTCGGCATAAGGCGAGAAGGGGCGTCCCTTCAGGACGTCCACCGGACCCGTGAGGCTCGCATTGTAGCCGGTGCCGTCGCCGGCATCCTGGGCGGCGGCGGGACCGGTCGCAAACCAGGCGAAAGCGAGAGCAACAAGGCTTGATCTGACATCGAACCGCATCTTACCCCTCCCTGAAATCCTTGCTCCCGAGGGAGCTTCGCGCCCAAAGCGCCTGAGGCGCGGTGAGGTGAAATTTCCTGACCAACGACGCGCGGTGTCGGTCATGGGCCTCTCCCTTCGGGAGAAGAATTCGCCACCGGATACGCTAGATTGTACCGGAACGGAGAGTGTCACTCTGCACAGGACTGTGCGTTTTGGTGAACGAGCGATGATCGATCCTGAAGCGGTGATGGCGGGCGCGGGCTGGCTCTCGGGCCAGCCGCCGGAATTCCGACGGCGGGTGATCGAGCTGGCGAAGCTCAGGCATTTCGAGGCCGGCGAACGGGTGTGCGAGGCCGGCGACCCGCCCGGCGATCTCTATGGCCTGGTGGAGGGCGAGCTGACGGTGCATATCGCGCCGGACGATATCGCGCCGCTGATGGTGCATATCGCACAGCCGGGCTGGTGGATGGGCGAGGCCGCGCTGATGACCCGGACGCCGCGGCGCGTCAGCATGACCGCCCGGCGGCCGAGCTGGCTCCTGTGCCTCGGTCCGGAGGCCATCGGCCGGATGGCAGCCGAGGACCCCGAGACCTGGCGGCGCCTCGCCCACATCACCGTGAGCCACCTTGACCACGCGCTCGGCACCATCGCCACGCTTACGGCGACCGATCCCCGCATCCGGGTCGCGGTGGCGCTGAGGCGCGTTATCGGGCTCGCCGACGGCCTGCCTTCGTCCGCCGTCGTGGACCTTTCGCAGGAGGAACTCGGGGAGCTCGCCCGGCTGACACGAAACGCGCTGCGACCCGTGCTCGTCGATTTCGAGCGCCGCGGCCTCATCAGGCGCTCCTATCGGCGGATCGAGATTCCCGATGTGGATGCCCTGGTCCGCTTCGCCCGCAAGATCGCTGCCGACCCGGTGCCCTTGCGGTAGCCGGACCTCGGCCCCTGCCTCGCCGCTGCCGGCGACCGGGCTCGGGGCGCGCGCCTGATCCCAGGATCGCTTCTCATCCTCCCGCCGCGTACCAGATTGGCGACGTATAGGCGCGTTCCTGTCCCTCGAGCGGGATGGTGTCGGGGAGGTCGAGCCCGAAGTTCACGCGGTCATAGGTGCCGGCGCGCGGTTCCGCCTGTTCGCCCGCTGCATCGCGGTCCACGCGATGCTCAATAGCCGACGACGCGCTTCGGCGCATTGCGGATGTCGGGGCGATTCCTTCGCCGGGTGATTGCGGTTTCACCGACCCGCGAAGCTTGCTAAGTCCCTCCGGCGATCTGGCAACCCCGCGTGATGACCGAACGGAGAACGAGATGGATATCGCAGGCAGGAAGGCGCTGGTGTTCGGCGGCACATCGGGGATCGGCCTCGCGGCGGCGAAGCAGCTTGCGGCGGGCGGGGCCAAGGTCGTCGCGATCAGCCGCAACCCCGACCGGGCGGGGGACGTGCCGGCGGGGATCGCGCTGAAGGCCTGCGACGTGACGGACGGCGAGGCGGTGGCGGCGCTCTGCGCGGCGGAAGCGCCCTACGACATCCTGGTCTGCGCGGCGACCGGCGG
>JAGRKY010000601.1 GCA_020442095.1 Bauldia sp. | reverse complement strand
TCTGCCAGTCATAGCCGATGGCCGGGTCGAGGGTGGAGACGTCGTCCTTGTAGGTGATGACGATCTCGCCACCCGCCTGGGCGGCGATCGGCATGACGCCGAGCCCCAGGGCGGCAAGGCCGGTCAGGATAAGTCGGTTCATTGGCTTGCTCCTTCTTCCGTTTCTCTCTCGAGCTTCGGCCCGCGACCTGAACGCTTCCCGGTTCCTGGCGCGGACGGTGGATTTCCTCACCTCAGTTTGATGCGCGGATCGATCAGCGGCGCGATCAGGTCCGCCAGCAGATTGCCGATGACGATGGCGAAGGCCGAGACCAGGGTGACGCCCATGATGATCGGGATGTCGACGCGCTGGATCGCCTGCCAGGCGAGCTGGCCGATGCCCGGCCATCCGAAGACGCTTTCGACGACGACGATGCCGCTCATGAAATAGCCGATGTCGATGCCGATCATCGCGATGATCGGCAGGATGGCATTCGGCATGGCGTGGACGGCCATGACGGTCGTCGGTTTCAACCCCTTGGCCCTGGCGGTGCGGATGAAGTCCTGGCGCAGGACGTCGATCATGCTCGACCGCATCATCCGCGAATACCAGCCGGCGCCGAGGATGCCGAGGGTGATCGCCGGCAGGACGAGATGCGAGAAGCTGCCATAGCCGCCGATCGGGAACCAGCCGAGATACACCGCGAAGACGTAGAGCAGCAGGATGCCGACGACGAATTGCGGCGCCGACACCGCGACGAAGGAGATGACCATCAGGGTCTGGTCGATCCGCCCGCCGCGCCGGATCGCGGCGAAGAGGCCCATGGTCAGGCCGATGGCGAGCTCGCAGACGATGGCGCCGAGCATCAACAGGAGCGTCGCCGGCAGGCGCGAGGCGATCAGCGTCGTCACCTCGGTCTTCTGGAGGTAGGAACGGCCGAGGTCGAGATGCAGCAGCCCGTCGAGATAGCGGCCGTACTGGACGTAGAGCGGCTGGTCGAGGCCGAGCTGGATGCGGATGTTGTTGACGGTCTCGGCGGTCGCGCTGCGGCCGGCGATCTGCCGGGCCGGGTCGGCCGGCAGGATATAGAGCAGCACGAAGGTGATGAAGGTGACGCCGAGCAGGATCAGCGCCGCCTGGATCAGCCGACGGAGGAGATAGGCCGCCATCAGTAGCGCCCCTTCTGCGTCGGGTCGAGGATGTCGCGCAGCGCATCGCCGACGAGGTTGAAGCCGAGCGCCAGCAGGATGATCGCGACACCCGGGAAGAAGACCAGCCACGGCGCGGTGGTGAAATAGGTCTGGCTCTCGAAGATGATGTTGCCCCAGCTCGGGATCGGCGGCC
The DNA here is from genome assembly GCA_020442095.1 of Bauldia sp. Next base: position 303 of record JAGRKY010000601.1, on the reverse strand, counting down.
GGACGCCGATGCCGAGATAGCTGAGTGTCGCCTCGAGCAGCACGGTGGTCGAGATGCCGAGCGTCGCCCATACCATGATGGTCGGCAGCAGGTGGGGCATGATGTGGCGGAAGAGGATGCGCGTCCGGCCCGCCCCCATCGCCGATTCGGCCTCGACGAAATCGCGCTCGGCCAGCGACCTTGTCTCGGTATAGGTGACGCGCGCGATCTGGGTCCAGTTCACCATCGCGATGACCAGCGCGACGATCCACAGGCTGGGCTGGAAGATCGCGGCGAGGACGATGGCGAGCAGCAGCGCCGGGA
>JAGRKY010000600.1 GCA_020442095.1 Bauldia sp. | reverse complement strand
GAAGGCCGTGATCGCCGTCTCGATCGCCTGCTGCACCGAGGGGCCGTTCGCCTGGCGCTGCCAGCCGACATAGGGGCCGCCGTCATATTCGATGGTGAGCTTGTAGCGCGGCAAGATCGGTCCTTCGGCGCGTTGTCGTAGCGCCCTTATTCAGGATTTCCGCCCTGACCGCCAGAAGCCGGACGGCACAAGACGAGCGGCTGCCTCAAAAAAGCACCAGGCCGCATTGTAGCTCAGCCGGGCCGTCGGTAGTCTCGCCGACCGTTTGACGCGATTTGCCAGCATCCATGCGTGTCCCAGCCCTTTTTCTTGGTCTCGTCATCCTGTTTGCCGGCAGCGGCGGGGCGCTCGCCGCGTCCCAATGCGACGATGCCCTCGCCCCCGGCAAGGCCTACGAGACCTACAGGGCCGTGTGGCGGAAGCTCAAGAACGGCACGGACCCGAAAGCCGTCGCGCATGTTGAATGCTTCCTGCCCGGCGGCGTCGACGGTCTCGACGCGGCCGCGGCCTACCGGCTGCTGATCACCACCTCCTTCGACGCCAATGTCCTCTACGACTACCTCAAGGAACAGGCGGACCAGGTCCTCGAGACCGTCCGCAACGTCGGCCAGAAGCGGGGCGGTCAGCTTGCCTGGAACGGCGGCTATGTCTGCGAGGCGGCGCTGACCGCCTATCAGCAGACGGGCGACCGCCGGTTCCTCGACCTCTTCGTCAGCTATTTCGACAGCGTTCTCGACCTGCGCGACAGCGAGCTCGGCTACGGCGACGAATATCATCGCAAGATCACCCAGGCCTGGGGCGAATACCGCGACGTGCCGTGGTTCTGGGGAGCGCCTTTCCGGCAGGGCGCATGGATCTCCCATATCACCCACGCCGCGCGCATCACCTATCCGGCGAGCAAGTTCGCGGTGATCGTCAAGGACGACCCGGCGCTTGCCGCCTACAAGCCCGACGCCGACCGTTTCGTGGCGGCGACCAAGGCGGCGATCGCCGAATTCGACGTCGACCGCGTTCCGATCGAGGGCACCGACATGGACTGGTATATCCGGCCGGTGACCGGCGGCCCGGAGGCGACCAACCACGTCCACACGCTGGGGAGCGTGCTCGTCAATCTTTTTCTCCTCGACGGCGACAAGGAGACGGAAAAGCGGGTCGACGACATCCTCGCCATCTTCGAGAAGGGGGTGACGACCGAGCCGGACGGCACCGTCCACTGGAAGTATTTCCCCTATTTCGCCGACCAGAACATCGGCAATAACGGCCTCGAATATTCCGAGCGGATCTGGAAGGCGTCGCAGACCGTGCCGCTGATCTACCGCGCCTATGCGGCCGGCTTCGATGTGCCGGAAAGCCTGGTCCGGGCGATCACCGACACGTTTCTCCGATACATCGTTCGCGACAACGAGGTGATCGGCAACGTCTCGCCGACCGAGTCCGAGCAGCTCGACGACGAGAACGAAAAGCTCAGCCGGCTGAGCGGCATCGTCACCTGGTTGGAATTCAGTGGCTACGAGCCTGAGATCGCCGTGCGGATCAGGGAGCTTGTCGGGGCGCGGCCGGACCTGTTTCCCCGCGGCTGGTTCGAATCGCCGAACAGCGCCCGGGGCTATGCGTTCTTTCTGGGCGGCGACTGACCGGGGGGAAGGACCCCGGGCGGCGATTCAGCCGACCGTGTCCGGCATGTCGCGGACGCCGCGCAGAAAGGCGTCGGCCTTGACCGGCTGCTTGCCGGCCCGCTGCAGCTCGAGGAGCCGCACGGCCCCCGACCCGCAGGCGATGGTGAGGTCGTCAAGCACGGTGCCCGGCGTACCCGATCCCTCGGCAAGCGTCGAGCGAAGCACCTTGATCCGCTCGGGATTGCGGCCGAACTTGCCCTCGAACCATGCGCCCGGTTCCGGCGACAGGCCGCGGATGTGGTTG
>JAGRKY010000599.1 GCA_020442095.1 Bauldia sp. | reverse complement strand
CATGGCGACCGGCTTCCACGGCTTCCATGTCATCGTCGGCACCATCTTCCTGATCGTCTGCCTGATCCGGGCGCTCGCCGGCCAGTTCACGCCGAAGCAGCATTTCGGCTTCGAGGCGGCTGCCTGGTACTGGCATTTCGTCGACGTGGTCTGGCTGTTCCTGTTCTTCTCGATCTACATCTGGGGGAACTGGGGCGCGCCGCTCCACATCATCGAATAGTCGGATGGCGAACGCAGACAAGGCGATCTATCCGGACCTGCCGCCGACGCAGACCGGTATGCGCGGGCGCTGCCCGCGTTGCGGCGAGGGGCGGCTCTTCAAGGGGTTCCTCGATACCGCCGAACGCTGCGAGAACTGCGGGCTCGACTATTCCTTCGCCGATTCCGGCGACGGGCCGGCGGTCTTCATCATGATGATCGTCGGCTTTATCGTCGTCGGGCTGGCGCTGGTCGTGGAGTTCACCTTCCATCCGCCCTACTGGCTCCACGCCATCCTGTGGATCCCTCTGGTGCTGGGGCTGTCGATCGGGTTGCTGCGCCCGCTCAAGGGCTGGCTGATCGCCCAGCAATATCGCCATCGGGCGCAGGAACACCGCACCGACGGAACGTGAGCACCTTCGCCACGCGCCGCTTCGTCCTCCTCACCGTCCTTGCGGCGGCGGCTTTCGCTGTCCTCGTTTCGCTCGGCATCTGGCAGCTGGCGCGTCTTCAGTGGAAGGAAGCGCTGATCGCGCGGGTGGAAGCCCGGGTCGACGACGAGGCGGTCGCGGCGCCCGGCCGCGACGCCTGGCCGACCCTCGACCTGAGCGAGGAGGAATACCTGCCGGTCGCACTGTCCGGCCACTTCCTCAACGACCGTGAAATCCATGTCGTCTACACCCTGACCGAGCCGAAGGGCCGCCTTGGCGGGCTCGGCTATATGGTGATGACGCCCTTCGAGACGGATGACGGCTGGATCGCCTACGTCAACCGGGGCTTCGTGCCGCGCGAGAAGAAGGACGCGGCGACCCGCGCCGAGGGCCAGATCGAGGGCGAGACCGTGGTCACCGGGCTGCTGCGCGCGCCTTCGCGGTCCGCGTGGTTCGCCCCCGGCGACGATCCGCGCGGCAACGAATGGTTTTCGCGCGACCCGCAGGCCTTCGCCGCGGCGAGCGGCCTGCCGGCGGCCGACGTCGCGCCCTACATCGTCGATGCCAGGGCCGATCCGGACCTTCCGGGCGGCATCCCGCAAGGCGGCGAGACGCTGATCGCCTTCCCCAACAACCACCTGCAATACGTGCTGACCTGGTTCGGGCTGGCTCTCGCGCTGGCGGCGGTCTTCGTCGCCTATGTCGTCAGGCTGCGACGCGGCGGCGACTGACCGGCCGGATCTGCCGTTCGAAGGCGGGCCGGGCCAGACGGCTCAGGCGTGCCCGGCCTCGCCGGAGAGACGACTTGAATCGATGCCGAGCTGGGCGAGCGCCCGGTCGTATTTCGCATCGATGTCGGTATCGAAGATGAGCTCGGGCGTCGCCGGGCAGGTCAGCCAGCCATTGGCCTGGATCTCCGATTCGAGCTGGCCCGGCGCCCATCCGGCATAGCCGAGGGCGAGCATGGCGTTGCGCGGCCCGTTGCCATGGGCGATCGCCTTGAGGATCTCCAGCGTCGCCGTCAGGTTGACATTGTCGTCGATCGGCAGCGTCGAGGTCTCGATGAAATAGTCGGTGCTGTGAAGGACGAAGCCACGGCCGGTCTCGACCGGGCCGCCGCGATAGACCCGCATCTTGTCGGCCGCGTCCGGCAGCCGGATCTGCGAGCCTTCGGGGATGATGTCGAGTTGGACAAGGAGATCGCGGAAAGTGATGTCCGGTGCCGGCTGATTGACCATGATCCCCATCGCGCCATCGGCCGAATGGGCACAGAGGAAGACGACGGTCCGCGCGAAGCGGCTGTCCTGCATGCCGGGCATGGCGATAAGGAGCTGTCCGTCCAGATAGCTCTCCGACGCGGTGGACTTTCCTTTGGGCGCTTTGACCATGGGAAAAGAGCGTAGCACGGCAATGCCAAAATGAAAGGCGGTCGAATGTCCACTTGCGTTGACGCCGGGGTCACGAACATATGAAGCCTCGACCCGCCCCGATGCCTCGCCCCGGCCCATTTGCGACGCTATCTAGCCCTCCATGATGAAACGCCGCTTCCAGACCCTCTTTCTCGCCGCGCTGGCGACGACGGCCGTCCTTTCCGGGCCTGCGCTCGCCGCCGTCGGCGCGTGGACCGAGGGCGATCGCGCCCGGGTCCGCCTGCTGGCAGGCGGCCTCGACGACGAGGGCGCCCTGATGGGTGCCATAGAGATCGAGCTTGCGCCCGACTGGCACACCTATTGGCGCAGCCCCGGTGCGGCGGGCATCCCGCCGAATACCGACTTCTCGGCCTCCGGCAATCTCCGCGACATCGCGGTCAGGTATCCGGTGCCGCAGCGCTACGACGACGGCTATGCCATCAGCAATGTCTATGATGGCCGGGTTCTGCTGCCGCTGGTCATCGATGCCGGCGACGACGCGGCCCCGGTCGACCTGCGGCTGTCGCTTGATATCGGCGTCTGCCACGACGTTTGTATCCCTGAGCATTTCGACGCGGCGCTGGAAATCCCCTCGGGCGCGACCGATGCGGAGGCCGCACGGGCGATCGCCGAGGCATGGAAGCTGATCCCCGGTCCGCCCGAGCCGGGCGTGCTGGCGGTGGAATCCGTGGCGCGCAGTGGCGGCACGGACCGGCATCCGGAATATGTGGTGACGATCGCCAATGCCGGCGGCGCGCCGGCCGAGGTCTTCGTCGAGGGGCCGGCGGACTGGTATGCCGGCGTACCCGAGCCGATGCCGGACGGCAAGGACGCGGCCTATCGCGTCGTCTTCGACCGGCTGGGGGCCAAGACCCCGATCGATGCGGCGCAGTTCGTGGTCACTATCGTGACGCCGGACCGCGCGATAGAACAGCGGCTCGGCCCCGACTGAGGCCGCCAGCCATTTGCCCGGCCCCTCCGGCGGCCGGGGCAATTCATTTCGAGGGGAATCCAATGATCAAGGTGGGAGACCGGCTGCCCGACGGCGTGTTCCGGATCAAGAACGAAGACGGTTCGGCGACCGACTTGTCGACCGGGGAGTATTTCGCAGGGAAGACGGTGGTTCTGGTCGGGGTGCCCGGCGCCTTCACCTCGACCT
>JAGRKY010000598.1 GCA_020442095.1 Bauldia sp. | reverse complement strand
TTCTGGAACGTGACCGGCAACGACTGGTCCTTCCCGATCCTCGAGACGACGGCGCTTTTCACCCTGCCCGACAATCGCGCCCCGGTGCACTGGACCGCCTATACCGGGCGCTACGGCGAGCAGGGCAAGGCCTTCGCCGGCGAGATCACCGGCGACGACAGCCTGCGGGTGACGACCACCGCGACGCTTCCGCCGCGGGCGGGATTGTCGGTCGCCGTCCAGATCCCGAACGGCCTCGTCTTGCCGCCGAGCGGCATGCAGGCCTTCCACTACTGGTTCCTCGACAACCGCCGCTTTGTCTTCGGCGGTGTCGGCCTTGTCGGCGTGCTGATCTTCTACCTGATCTCGTGGCATGCGGTCGGGCGCGATCCGCCGAAGGGCACGATCATCCCGCTCTTCCATCCGCCGGCCGACATATCGCCGGCGCTGGCCGGATACATCCAGGACTATGGCTGGAGCGGCGGATGGCGTGAATTCACTGCCGCCGCGCTTTCGCTGGCGACGAAGGGACTGCTGATCTTCAACGATTCGGGCGAGAGCATCGTCCTCAGCCGCACCAAGGAGCCGAAGCCGGCCGCGAAGCTGCCACCCGGGGAGAATGCGATCTTCAACTGGGTCGATGGCAAGAACGGCATGGTGACCATCAACAAGACCAACGGCAAGAGTCTCGCCACCGCCTTTTCGAGCTTCAAGAGCGCGGTCGAGGCGGAGAACCGCAACCGCTTCTTCAAGCGCAACCTCGGCTATTTCGTCGTCGGCCTCATCCTCACCGCGCTGGTCTTTGTCGGTGTCCTGTTCCTCGGCGACCTTCCGGACGCCGAGGTCGGCCTGCTGATCGCCTCGGTCATGGTCGGGGTCTTCCTCGGCGTCTTCATCATACCGATCGTCCGCGCGCTTTTCGGGCCGCGGAAAGTCGGCTCGACCTTCGTGATCGGCTTCAACCTGCTGGTCCTCGGCTTCATCGGATTCGGCATCCTCTCGACCTTCGGCAACATCGTGAGCAGCCTGCCGACCGGCTTTGGCGAGAGCATATTCTCTGCGATTGCCAGGAACGGTTTTCCGCTTGTGCTGGTGGGCGCCTTCGCGGCGATGAATGGGGTCTTCTTCTACCTCCTCAGGGCGCCGACCGCCGCAGGCCGAAAGATCATGGACCAGATCGAGGGGCTCGAGCTCTACATCCGGACGGCGGAATCGCAGCGCATGAACTTCAAGGATGCGCCCGATCTCGATGCCACGCAGTTCGAGCGCCTGCTTCCCTATGCGGTGGCGCTGAATGTCGAGAAGCCCTGGTCGGAGGCCTTCGAGGCCGCCTTCGCCCGGGCCAATCCCGGCAAGACGGTCGCGGCGGGCTACAATCCCGCCTGGCATGGCGGCCACGGCTGGAGCGGCCAGAACTTCGCCAACTCGGTCGCCTCGACCGTCTCGTCCGCACAGAGTTCCTTCGCCAGTTCGATCCCGGCGCCGAAGTCGTCATCCTCCGGATTTTCCAGTGGTGGCGGCGGCGGCTTCTCCGGCGGCGGAGGTGGCGGTGGTGGTGGCGGCGGCTGGTGACGCCTAGTTCGTCTGCGCGGCGGTGGCCGCGTCTTCCGCGACCATGACGAAGAGCTCGTAATCGACCGGGTCGTTCTTTTCGCCGAGCACCCGCACCTTGATCGTCTCGTTCGCCTCGCCGACGAATTCGACCGTCGCGAAAGAGGTACCCGAGCCGGCGAACCCGATCGCCTCGTCGCCCCGGAAGAGGCGGATCGACAGCGGCCGGCCAAGCTCGCCATAGGCGACGATGCTGTAGTGCTTGCCGGGCTCGACGTCGATCTCGTGTTCGCGATAGACGACCGGCCCGGCGGCGACCGCGTCGCGATCGCCGAGCGAGTCCTTGAGGTGAAGCGTCTCGACCGCCTTCTGGCCGGGAGCCGCCTGCTCGAGGGCCGCGGCAGCATCGCTGACGATCTGCTGGCGGTGGCGCCCGAAGCGGGGCATCACCGTGTCGTGCCAATAGGCGACGGCCTGCTCGACGTTGAAGGTGACGCCGGGGTTGAGATAGGCATTCAGCAGGTCGACGCGCTGGGCGAAATTCTCAAGCACCGCGCTCGGCTGCCGCGCGCCGCCGGTATCGAAGACGGTGCCGCCGGAGAGGATCGCGACGACGTGGCCCTTCTCGTTGAAGATCGGGCTGCCGCTGGCGCCGCCGCTCGCCGGGATGCTGTGGCGGATGAGATAGGCCTGCGCCGGGTCGGTGCTGAACAGGAAGAAGTCGGTGATCGAGCTGGCATAGCCGAACTTGGCGAGCGGCTCGGGATTGTCGGCCGCCGTCCGCTGGCCGGTGGTCCCTTCGACGGGATAGCCGACATAGGCGAGCTTGGCGCCGGGGCCGAGCGCCGCGATCTCCTCCGGGGAGGCGAGCTCGAGCGGCGCGCCGAGCTTGTCGGCATTGTCCACCGAGAGCACCGCGACGTCGAAGCCGGACGGCTGCGGCAGCCCTTCGAAGGCGGCCTTGAAATCGGGATCGGCGCGGCTTTCCTTGGAGCGGAAGTCCTTGAGCGCGGCGTAGCCGGGGTGGATCCAGGCGCTCGTCACGGTGTGGGTGACGGAATTGCCGGGATGGATGACGAGCAGGGTCCGCGTACCGCGCGGGTCGTATTGCGCGGCGACATGGGCATTCGTCGCCACCAGCCCGTCGCCGACCGGCCAGGCGGTGCCGAGCAGGGTGCGGGAGCCGTCCTTGCCGACCAGCACGACCGCATAGGCCGAATCCTTCATCCGGGCGATTAGGTCGCTGCTGAAGTCGGCGGAGACCTTCTTGCCGATCGCCTCTTGCAGCGTCGCCAGCGTATCGAGCCGGCCGGCCTGCTGGTCGAGATAGAAATAGCCGCCGACGCCGGCGGCGAGGACGACGATGGCGAGCGATCCGACCACCCGCCGGAGCTGTTTGAACTGGACGCCGGAGCGGACCACCTTGGCCTGGGTGAGCGTCCGGTCCAGTCCGCCCTGTTCGGCGATTTCCTTGAGGCGGACCTTGAGCTTCGGGCCGTCCTTGTCGCCGAGCTGGAGGACGTCGCCGTCTGAAACCGGCTCGCCCGAGTTCGCCGGGGTGCCGTTCAGCGCCACGTAGCGGTTGCCGAAGACCTCGATCGCGTAGTGGCCCGAGGGCTGGCGGTAGAAACGGAAATGCTTGCGGCTGACGATCCGCTCCTCGGGCGCGAAGACGACGTCCGATGCCGGCTCGCGGCCGAAGACGATCTCGTCCTTGCCGGGATCGAAGCTCAGTGTGCCGGTCGCGTCCGGCGGCGTGCCCGCCGGGCCTTTGGTGATTGCGCCGCCGCCCAACGACTCGATGCTGACGCTGAAATCCATCTCAAATGCTCCGTCTCATGTGCCCGGCGTAGTAGTTGGCAATGGGGGCGCGGTTGGGGCTCTCCCGTGCCGAAAAGCAGGCAATCCAGCGGCTCTTGCTGCCATTTTTCACATTCTCGACAACCCGCCCAGCGTTAGCGCGTTTCGCTTGCGAAACCAAGGATATCGGGTAGGCTATGCCGGTTCCAATTCGGCTGGATGGACCAAGGGAATTCGGCAGGCCATGGCGTTCGTGCCTGGTTACGAAAACGATGTCTTTATCAGCTACGCGCACGCCGACAACGAGGTCGACGTCTTCGGCGGCGCGTGGGTCGACAAGCTCGCCAAGTATCTGGGCATCGCGCTGAAGCAGCGCCTCGGCCGCGGCGACGAGGTGAAGATATTCTTCGACTCGAACCGCCTGCGCGCCAACCACCATCTCGACGAGATCCTGCAGAACGTGCGGACATCGGCGGTCTTCCTCGCCATAGGCTCGCCGAGCTACGTCAATCGCCAGTGGACCCGCGACGAGCTCGCCGCCTTCATCGAGAGCTCGAACGATTCCCGCCGGCTCTTCTGCGTCGAGCGCCTGCCGCTCGATCCCGGCGAGCGCTATCCCGACCCGCTGAACGACTATTACCGGGTCAATTTCTGGCAGCGCGATCCCGCCGACGACATTCCCCTGACGGTCACCCAGCAGCTCAACAGCGATCTCTATTACGTGCTTCTCCAGAAGCTCGCCGAGCAGATTCGGAGCCAGCTGGTGGCGATGCGGAAGCAGGGTGCGGCCCCGCCGCTCTCGCCGATGCCCATACCCGGCAGTCCGCCGCCGCCGGTGTCATCCCACGAAGCCGATATGGCGATGCCGGCTCCCGCGCCGACGCCGGCTCCGGCGATGATGCATACCGCGGCGCCCGAGCCCGCCCCAGCGGCGCCCGCTCCCGCAGCGCCTGTTTATGCTTCGGCGCCCGCAGAAGCGGTTCCGGCGGCTGCTGCGGCGGACGAGCACGTCAAGACGGTGATGATCGCCCAGGTGACCGAGGACCTCGAGGCGGACCGCGAGCAGCTGGTCAGCTATCTCGACCAGTGCGGCATCCCGAACCTGCCGACGGATTTCTATCCCCAGGGCTCGGCCGATTTCAAAGCGGCGGTCGAACAGGACCTCGCCAGGAGCGATCTTTTCGTCCAGCTTCTCGGCCGGACCTCGGGACGACGCCCGCGCGACATGCCGGAAGGCTATCTCGTCGCCCAGTACCAGCTCGCCGAGGCCGCCGGCCGCAAGATCCTCCAGTGGCGCTCGCCGGACCTTGTTCCCGACGACGTCGCCGACGAGGCGCACCGCGCCTTCCTGTTCGGCGAGAAGGTCGCGGCGATCGGCTTCGAATCCTTCAAGGCCCAGATCCGCAAGCTCGCGACCGAGCTGCCGCCGAAGGCAGAGCCGGTCGTCGAGGATTTCGACGACGCGCCGA
>JAGRKY010000597.1 GCA_020442095.1 Bauldia sp. | reverse complement strand
TCGACGGTAAGATCGGCAGCGGCAGCCGCAATGCGATTCGCGACTACCAGATGAAGGTCGGCCTTGTCCCGGACGGCGTCGACTCGGTAATGGTCTTGCAGCGTCTGGAGGCCAGCCGATAGTCTAGCCGGGGCGATTGTTGGGAGCCGGGTCGAACCGGCCGGAACTGGATACCGGTTACTTGTTGGCACCCCGGAAGCTGATATTCGCGCTGATTGTCGCCCTGATCGCGATCGCGGTGGTGTTGCCCGACGTAACGCCCGCGGTCGCGCAGGAAATCCAGCTTGCCCAGGCCAAGAAGAAGCGGCCGGGGCTCTTCGAACGCCTGTTCGGCTCGCGGAAGAAGACCGAGACGAAGCGGGCGCCGGTTGTCCGGAAGAAGTCTTCCGCGCCGGTCAAGCGAAGGTCGACCTCCTCGTCGCAGAAGAGGCGGACGACCACCGCGGCGCCGGCGGTGAAGACCGTGGACGTCGTCGAGAAGGACGAGAACGCGCACAAGATCCTGATCGTCGGCGATTATCTGGCTTCCGGGCTTGCCTGGGGCCTCGATCAGGCGCTCGCCAAGGAGACCAAGCTCGCGGTCGTCGAGCGGACCGACGGCTCGTCGGGCCTGGTAGCCAAGGACGACTTCGACTGGAACCAGAAGATCCTGGGAATCCTCAACGAGGAGTCGCCGGACGTCGTCGTGGTTGCCCTCGGCGCAAACGACCGCAAGGAAATCGCCGCCGGCGAGGAGACCTATCCCGTCGGTTCCGAAAAGTGGGAGGAAATCTACAGCCAGCGGGTGGCGGGCCTGGTCGACACGCTGAACATCTATGGCCGGCCGTTCTTCTGGGTAAGCCTGCCGCCGCTGCGCGGGACGGAGGCGACGGCTGACATGGCCTATTTCAACGGTCTCTACAAGCCGGCCGTGGAGAAGGCCGGCGGCCACTATGTCGACCTCTGGAACGGCTTCACCAACGCCAGCGGCCAATTCATCACCAGCGGTCCGGATATCGACGGCCAGGTCAAGGCGCTGCGCACGCGTGACGGCGTGAACTATACCAGCGCCGGCAAGCTGAAGCTGGCCTATTACGTGGAACGCGACATCCGCCGCGAGACCGGCTTCGGAGCCGGAGCGATCGACATCCTCGCCTCCGTCACCCTGTCGAGCACGATCGAGATCGGGCCGGACGGCAAGAAGCGGCTGGTCGGGCCGGTCCTGTCGCTGGCCGATCCGTTGCCCGGTGGCAGCGGCGAACTGGCGGGTGAGCCCGATCCGGTCATCTTCGACCCGGTCAGCGGCAAGGCGCTGACGTTGCCCAAGCTCGACGACGAGCCCCTCGCGAAAGAGGACGAGACCCCGCAATACCGGCTCATCGTCAAGGGCGAGGCGCCGCCGACGGTGGTGGGACGGATCGATGACTTCGCCTGGCCGCCGTCGAGCCGCGAGAGCCCGGTCTTCATAGCGCCCGAGGCCGCCGAGGAAGCCGATGCCATGGATGAGACCGCGCTTGTCGGCGAAGAGGGCCAGGGAGACGGCGCCGCGGTGCTGACGCCGGTCTCGAAGTCCTCGCAATAGCCGCTTCGAAGGGGCGGCGCCTATCCTCGCGGCAGGATCAGGCCGCCGCGGGTCTCGACCGCCCAACCGTCGCCATGGGGCGCGATTCGCTCGACAAGGCCGAGACCGGGAAGCCGTGAGCCGGGCGCAACCTCGAAATAGCCGCTGTCGCCCTGGACGAGGGCGCGCCCGTTGCGGACCCGCCACAGGGTCCAGCCCTCGGCGACCGGAGGCGAAGCGACCCCGATCGAGCCGGTGATCTCAGGCGACACCTGCGCGGGATCGCCGGCATCGGCCATGTCGGCGCCAGCCAGCA
>JAGRKY010000596.1 GCA_020442095.1 Bauldia sp. | reverse complement strand
GCCAGGAGATCGCCTCGCCCTCGCGATCCGGGTTGGTGGCGAGAATCAGCCGGTCGGCGCCTTTCACCGCCCTGGCGATTTCGGAAAGCCTCTTGCCGGACTTTCCGTCGACCGCCCAGCGCATTGCGAAGTCTTCGTCGGGATCGACGGAGCCATCCTTGGAAGGAAGGTCGCGGACATGCCCATAGGACGCAATCACCTCGTAGTCCGAACCGAGGTATTTATTGATCGTTTTGGCTTTGGCGGGCGATTCGACGATGACGATATTCATGGATGCCGTGACAAGGCTGGCTTTCTGTTCGAAGCGGTTAGGTGGGGTCTTCGCGGTGGCGTTTGAAGTGCGCCGACCGGTCGACCAAGGCGGCGGGACAATCCGAAAATAGGTTCCGCCTGTCAATCGACGCCGTCACGGGGCCATGGCGAGACGGGTTTTTCCAGGGCGAAATCGCCGGATGGACGGTCTTGCGCAGAGACTAACGCATTGGTTATAATATATAGAATATACAATTATTAGTTGTAGCGAGGCAAAACGGGCATGGCTTTGAAAGACGCGCCGTCCGGTGCGAGTGCAGGGGATTCAGCCCGCTATATCGAGGCGATGGCAAAAGAGCTTCGCACCATTGCATCAAGGTCCGACCTCGGATTCCTGGCCTTCCTGCTCCGCATGGTCGAGGACGACGCGGGCGCCGAGGCCGGCCGGCGCGACAGCGAGCCGAAGGCCTGATCGCCTAGACCAGCGACACCCGCTGTCCCGGATGCCGTTCCAGCCTGCCGGCGAGCGCCAGCTCCAGCAGGACGAGATGGACGGCGGCAGGCCGCGCGCCGGTGAAGCGGATGATCTCGTCCACTTCGACCGGGGTCGGCCCGAGCGCCGCGAGGATCGCCGCCCGTTCCCGGTCCTCGACATCGGTCGGGGCAGGGGGCTCCTCGGGAGTGTCCTCGTCGATCTCGGGGATGCCGGACGGATAGCGGTCGAGCATCGGCGAGAGCTCCGACAGGATGTCGTCGAGCTCGGTCACCATCGTCGCGCCGTCCTTGATCAGGCGGTTGCTGCCGGCGGCGCGGGGGTCGAGCGGCGAGCCCGGAACCGCCATCACCATTCGCCCCTGGTCGGCGGCGCGGCGGGCGGTGATCAGCGATCCCGACCGGGTCGCCGCCTCGACGACGACGACGGCGAGCGCGACGCCCGAGATGATCCGGTTGCGGCGCGGGAAGTCCCGGCCGCGCGGCACCCAGCCGAAGGGCATCTCGCTGAGATGCACGCCGCCGGATGCGACGATCTGATCGGCCAGTTCCCTATTTTCGGGCGGATAGACCTGGTCGAGGCCCCCGGCGAGCACCGCGATCGTACCGGTGTCGAGGGAGGCGAGGTGGACGGCGGCGTCGATGCCGCGGGCGAGGCCGGAGGCTGTCGCATAGTCGGCGCGGCCGAGCCCGGCGGCGATCTGGGCGGCGAATTTCCGTCCCGCGACCGAGGCATTGCGCGATCCGACCATGGCGACGATCGGCCGCGACAGGATGGCGGTGTCGCCGCGCGCCGCGATCAGCGGCGGCGCATCGGCGACGTGCCGCAGCGCCGGCGGATAATCGGGCTCGCCCATGGCGACCAGCTGCGCGCCGATCCGCGCCAGCCCGTCGCGCTCGCGTTCGGCGTCCTCGACCGAGCAGAGCCTGATCCGCCTGCCGCCGCGTTCGGCGAGCTCCGGCACGGCGGCGATCGCCGCGAGGCCGCTGCCGAAATGGTTGATCAATTCGCGGAAGGTGACGGGGCCGATATTCTCGCTGCGGATCAGGCGGAGCCAGGCGAGCCGCTGCTCGTCGTCGAGACGGATGCCGCGGCCGGCACCGGTCATTTGCCGCCGCCGATCCGGCTCTCCGTTCGCGCGGCGAGGCGGCGGATATTCTCGGCGTGCCGCCACCACAGGATGACCGTCAGCACGACGAAAAGGCCACCGATCCGGTTGTCGCCGAGCAGGAAGATCAGCACCGGCGGCGTCACCAGGCTGGCGACGAGGGCCGAGAGCGACGAGTAGCGGGTGAACCAGGCGGTCGCGATCCAGACGACTGCGAAGATCAGCGCCGCCGGCCAGGCGAGGCCGAGCAGCACGCCGAGATAGGTGGCGACGCCCTTGCCGCCCTTGAACTTCAGCCAGACCGGGAAGATGTGGCCGAGGAAGGCGCCAAGCCCGGCCACCATCGCGCCGTCGGAGCCGAAGCCGAACAGCGCGCCGGCGATCAGCACCGCGACCGTGCCCTTGAGACAGTCGGCGACCAGTGTCGCGGCGGCGACGTCGCGCCGCCCGGTCCTCAGCACGTTGGTCGCGCCGATATTGCC
>JAGRKY010000595.1 GCA_020442095.1 Bauldia sp. | reverse complement strand
ACCGCCTCGATGCCGTCCGGGCGCTTGGCTTCCGCCTTCGCCATCTCCTCGTAGGAGCCGTAGGAACGGTCGGGATCGAGCCCGAGCTCCTTCGCCGAGGCGAGCGCCCTGGCCTTGTTCGAGGAGAGTGCCCCGGCGACCAGGTCGTAGTGATCGTCCATCCGCGCGGCGAGACGGTGCACGGCGCCGATGAAGGCCCCCTGCCCGCCGCCGACCATTCCGAGCCTTATGCGGCCGCCCTCGACCTTGTCGCTGCGTCCCTCAACCATTTCTCTCGTCTCCCTGTCTGTGCGTCCTTCGAGGCTCGCTGCGCTCGCACCTCGGGGTGGCGACGGGATTGTTCCCGCCGAACCCGGGCGGCCGTTGAGCCTTACTCCATTCCCGCCATCCTGAGGTGCACGGCCGCAAGGCGGCCGGGCCTCGAAGGACGCAGATCGACGCCACTCGAGCGACGACCCGCGCCCAGGATGGTCAGATCCCCAGCATCTTCCTGTTGGCCTTGCGGTCGGTGCCCGCGTCGGCGAAATCGTCGAAGGCCCGCTCCGTCACCTTGATGATATGCGCCTTGATGAACTCGGCGCCCTCCCGCGCACCCTCTTCCGGGTGCTTCAGCGCGCATTCCCATTCCAGCACCGCCCAGCTGTCATAGTCGTACTGGGCGAGCTTGGAAAAGATGCCGGCGAAATCCACCTGCCCGTCGCCGAGCGAGCGGAAGCGGCCGGCGCGGTTCACCCATGACTGGAAGCCGCCATAGACGCCCTGTTTGCCGGTCGGGTTGAACTCGGCATCCTTGACGTGGAAGGCCACGATCCGCTCGTGGTAGATGTCGATGAATTCGAGATAGTCGAGGCACTGCAGCGCGAAATGCGACGGGTCGTAGTTGATCCCGCAGCGGGGATGGTTGTCGACCCGGTCGAGCAGCATCTCGAAGGTCTCGCCGTCGAAGACGTCCTCTCCCGGATGCAGCTCGAAGCCGATGTCGACGCCCTGCGCGTCGCAGGCATCGAAGATCGGCCGCCACCGCTTGGCCAATTCGTCGAAGCCCTCCTCGATCAGTCCCGGCGGCCGCTGCGGCCAGGGATAGATGAAAGGCCAGCAAAAGGCGCCGGTGAAGGAGACCTGGGTGTCGAGGCCGAGGTTGCGGCAGGCCTTCGCCCCAAGCTTCATCTGGTTGATCGCCCACTTGGTCCGCTCCTTGGGATTGCCCCGGACTTCCGGCGCGGCGAAGGCGTCGAAGGCGTCGTCATAGAGCGGATTGACCGCGACCAGCTGCCCCTGCAGGTGGGTGGAGAGTTCGGTGATCTCCAGCCCGTGCTCCTCGACGATACCCTTGACATCGGCGCAATAAGCCTTGCTCGACGCGGCCTTCTTGAGGTCGAAGAGGCGTCCGTCCCAGCTCGGAATCTGGATGCCCTTGTAGCCGTGTCCGGCCGCCCAGGCGGCCATCCCGTCCAGCGAGTTGAACGGCGCGTCGTCGCCCGCGAACTGGGCGAGGAAGATCGCCGGTCCCTTCATCGTCTTCATCGTTTCTTCCCTTTCTGGTCCCGCGTCGCGCCTAGAGGTAATCGTTGAGCAGGCGCTCGAGATATTCCTGCTTGCCGCTCTTGGGCTGCGGCTCGACGCCCTTCTTCAGCACAGACGCGGACAGGTCGTCCAGTGACCGCTTGCCGGCGAGGATCGCCTTGCCCTCGCGCGTATCCCAGCCGGAATAGCGCTCGGCGACGAAGTCGGCGAGCGCGCCGTCGTCGATCATCTTCTCGGCGATCAGCAATCCGCGGGCGCAGGCATCCATCGAGGCGGCATGGGCGATGAGCAAGTCGTCCGGTTCGATCGACTGGCGGCGCACCTTGGCGTCGAAGTTGAAGCCGCCGGTGCCGAGATTGCCGCCGTCGCGGAAGATGTAGTAGCAGGCCAGCGCCATCTC
>JAGRKY010000594.1 GCA_020442095.1 Bauldia sp. | reverse complement strand
CGACGAGATACTGCGACATGCTCTTTTCGAGGCTGTCGCCGCGAACGATCAGCGCGACGGTCCGCGCATGGTTGGCGAAGAACATGGCCGCCTGTCCGGCGGAATTGCCGGCACCGATGAGGTGGATGTCGAGGCCCTGGGTGACATCCGCCTCGGTTCGCGACGCGCCGTAGTAGATGCCCCGCCCGATCAGCCGGTCGAAGCCGTCCAGCGCGAGGTGGCGCCAGCTGACGCCGGTGGCGAGGATGATGGTGCGGGCATGCAGCACGTCGCCGCCATCCAGCGTGATGTTGCGGGTCTCGGGGTCGATGCCCTCGATCGATCGCGTGACCAGGATCTCGGCCCCGAGGCGCCGGGCCTGGCGGAGCGCCCGGTCCGCCAGCTCGTCGCCGGAAATGCCGCTCGGGAAACCGAGGTAGTTTTCGATGCGGGACGACGTGCCGGCCTGGCCGCCGGGGGTTTCGCGCTCGATGACGATCGTCCGCAATCCTTCCGATGCGCCGTAGACAGCGGCCGCCAGTCCCGCCGGCCCGCCGCCGACGATGACGGAATCGTATTCGGCGTGGTGAGGAACGGTCTGGAGGTGGAGCCTTTCGGCGAGCTGGCGATGGTTCGGCCGCGCCAGCACCGTCCCGTCCACGAGCTTGACGAGGGGAAGATCCCGGTCGGCCGGCATCGCGCCGGTCCAATGGCCCTCGAATTCCGGCGCTTCGAGAATGAGCGAGTCGAAGACGATCTGATTGCTCGACAGGAATCGACGGAGCGCGACGCAGGTCGTGTCCCAGCGATGGCCGACGATGGTGACCTGGGCGGGATGCGGCGCCGAGGCGATGCCCTTGAGCCCGCTGAGCCGCTCGCGCGCCAGATCATTCACCGCATCGGCGAAGCCCGGAACCTCGTCGGCGATCAGGTGGTACTGGCGTGCGCTGACCTTGAGAACGCGAGAAGCGATGGCGGCGCGGCCGCCGGCCTGAAACGCGCCGCCATAGGCAAGCGGGACCTCGCCGTGGAGCTGGCCGACGCCGCGTTTCCCGATCGTCCGTTCCTCTCCGTCGATCAGCTTGACGACCTCGATCTCGCCTTCCAGGACAAGGAAGAAGGCGGGCTCGTCGCCCTCGTTGACCACGTATTCTCCCGGGCCGAGGCGAATGTCGGCCGCGAGCCGCAGCAGGTCGGCGAGGTGCCGCTTGCCAAGCGGCGCAAGCAACGGAATCGCGGCAAGCTCCCTGATCGTCAGCAAGACAGGCCCCCCGGCATCCGAAACGACGTGAACGTCGCCCCCGTGCGGCCCAATCTGTACCCTTTTCATGCGAAAAACGATACGAACCCGCGCGTGTGACCATCGAAAGCCCCGGGCCCTCGAAAAGCCGGGGGCTGCGCTCTTTCGCTTTTCGGCGCGATGCGTATGATCCCGCCGCCATGACAGAAGCAAACCACCACGTCCCGGTCGGCGCCGTCACCTTCGGCAACGACCTGCCGCTCAGCCTGATTGCCGGGCCGTGCCAGCTCGAATCCCGCGCCCACGCCTTCGACATGGCGGGGCGCCTTAAGGAGATGACGGCCGCGCTCGGGATCGGCTTCGTCTACAAGACGTCCTTCGACAAGGCGAACCGCACCAGCCTCGGCGGCAGGCGCGGGGTCGGGCTGGAGGAGGCGCTGCCGATCTTCGCCGACCTGCGCGCGGAACTCGGCGTCCCGATCCTCACCGATGTGCACGAGCGCGAGCAATGCGCCCGCGTCGCGACGAGCGTCGACATCCTGCAGATCCCGGCCTTCCTTTGCCGGCAAACCGACCTGCTGGTCGCGGCGGCGGAGACCGGCAAGGTGGTCAACGTCAAGAAGGGGCAGTTCCTGGCCCCCTGGGACATGAAGAACGTGCTCGCCAAGGTGGTCGACAGCGGCAATCCGAACGTGCTGCTGACCGAGCGCGGGGCGAGCTTCGGCTACAACACGCTGGTCTCCGACATGCGGGCGCTGCCGACGATGGCCGAGACCGGGGCGCCGGTGATCTTCGACGCGACCCATTCGGTGCAGCAGCCGGGCGGGCAGGGCACGTCCTCGGGCGGCGACCGGCGGATGGTGCCGGTGCTGGCGCGGGCGGCAGTGGCCGTCGGCGTCGCCGGGGTCTTCATCGAGACCCACCAGGACCCGGACAATGCGCCCTCCGACGGGCCGAACATGGTGCCGATCGACCAACTGCCGGCGCTTCTCGAGACGCTGATGGCGCTCGACCGGGTGGCGAAAAGCGCCGCCTGAGGCGGGCGACAGCCTGTCACACCCGAAATTCGGCGAACCGGCGAAAATTCGACGAACCGGGCCTTGCGGAACGGCCAACGGGCGCCATGTAGGGCGTGCGGGCCGGGCCCCTCTGGCGATGCCGTTGCATCGTGATGTCGGACCGCATCGGGTGATCTCGATACGGGTCCGGTTGCCACCACCATTCAGGACCCTGTCGCGACGCCCATCGTCGCAACTGCCTGCATGGGGTCTGCTTGAGCGCAATCTTCCTCGGTCATCCGCTCTGGATGTGGTTCGGCTTCCTTGCACTGGTCGCCGTGCTGCTCGCCTTCGACCTCGGCGTCCTGCACCGAAAAGGCCGCGAGATCGGCGCGCGCGAGAGCATCCTGCTATCCGGCTTCTACATCCTGCTCGGGCTCGGCTTCGGCGGCCTGATCGCGCTGCATCTCGGCCGCGACGCGGGGCTCGAATACGTCACCGCCTTTGTCGTCGAGAAGAGCCTCGCGGTCGACAACCTCTTCGTCATCGCGACGATCTTCGCCTTCCTGGCGATCCCGCGGCAGTACCAGCACCGGGTGCTGTTTTGGGGCGTGCTCGGCGTCATCGTGCTGCGCGCCGTGATGATCGGGGTGGGCGCCAAGCTCGTCTCCGAGTTCGAATGGGTGCTCTACGTCTTCGCCGCGTTCCTGATCCTGACCGGCATCAAGATGCTGTTCCACTCGGGCGAGGACGAGGGGCCGAAGGACAGCCGCATCATCGCCTTCCTGCGCCGACGTACCCGGGTGACGGAAACGCTGCACGGCGACCGCTTCTTCGTCCGGATGCCCGACGCGGGCGGACGGATGGCGCTCTACGCGACGCCGCTGTTCCTGGCGCTGGCGGTGATCGAGGTCGCCGACATCGTCTTCGCGGTGGATTCGGTTCCGGCGGTCTTCGCCATCACCACCGATCCCTATCTCGTCTACACCTCCAACATCTTCGCCATCCTCGGGCTCAGGGCGCTCTATTTCGCACTGGCCGCGGTGATGCACCGCTTCGCCTATCTCAAGACGGCGCTGGCGATCCTGCTGATCTTCGTCGGCGCCAAGGTCTTCGCCGCCGACCTCATCGGCATCGAGAAGATCCCGGCGGAAGTCTCGCTGACCGTCACCTTCGCGATCCTCGGCGCCGGCATCCTCTATTCGATGTGGCGGACCCGGCGCACGGCGCCTCAGGCCGTCATCCAGTCCGTCATCCCGGCCGAGGGCGAATGCCCAGGCGGCCCCGTCCGCCCGGACACCGAAAGGAGCAATCGAAAGGTCCCCCATGGTTCGCGCCCTTGAGAGATTCATCAACCACGAGGCTTCCGGCGGCATCATCCTGATGTTCGCCGCCGCCTTCGCGCTCCTTCTCGCCAACTCGCCGCTGGCCTGGCTCTACGAACAACTGCTGACGACGCCGGTCGTCGTCCAGGTCGGGGCGTTGGAGCTGCGCAAGCCGCTGCTCCTGTGGGTCAATGACGGGCTGATGGCGGTGTTCTTCCTGCTCGTCGGGCTGGAGATCAAGCGGGAAATCCTGCTCGGCCAGCTCTCCTCGCGGCAGCAGCTGATGCTGCCCGGCATGGCCGCGATCGGCGGCATGCTGGTGCCGTCGCTGATCTATGTCGCGGTGACCTGGGGCGAGCCGGAGCTTGCCGCCGGCTGGGCGATTCCCGCGGCGACCGACATCGCCTTCGCGCTCGGCGTCCTGGCGCTGCTCGGCGACCGGGTGCCGCTGTCGCTCAAGGTGTTCCTGCTCGCGCTGGCGATCGTCGACGACCTCGGTGCGATCGCGATCATCGCGATCTTCTATACGAGCGACCTGTCGCTGACGATGCTGGCCGGCGCCGGCGCCGCGGTCATCGGGCTGATCGTCCTCAACCGCTTGCATGTCCGGCGGATCGCGCCCTATGTGCTGATCGGCATCGTGATGTGGGTTTTCGTGCTCAAATCCGGCGTCCATGCGACGCTCGCCGGCGTCGCGCTCGCCTTCGCCATCCCGATGGTACGCCCCGACAAGGGCGGCCGCTCGCCGCTCGAGAAGCTGGAGCACAAGCTCGAGCCGTGGGTCGCCTATGGCATCATGCCGCTCTTCGCCTTCGCCAATGCCGGCGTCTCGCTGGCCGGGCTGACGCTCGACTCCTTCCTCCAGCCGCTGCCGCTCGGCATCCTGCTCGGCCTGTTCCTCGGCAAGCAGCTCGGCGTCTTCGCGGCCGCCTGGCTGACGGTGAAGACCGGCCTCGCAAGGCTGCCGGAAGGCGCCGGCTGGCGGCACATCTACGGCGTCGCCTGCATCGCCGGCGTCGGCTTCACGATGAGCCTGTTCATCGGAACGCTGGCCTTCGACGGTGCGTCGGAGGCGGTCGGCGTCCGGCTCGGCGTGCTGGCCGGGTCGCTGCTCTCGGCGCTGGTTGGC
This sequence comes from Bauldia sp., assembly GCA_020442095.1. The sequence goes on along the minus strand of JAGRKY010000594.1, from coordinate 1,284 downwards.
TACGGCATTATCCGTTCGACCGGCCGGCGCGCGGCGGGCGGCGTCAGCCCGTGAGCCGCTTGAGGATCGCCTGGCCCTCGGGCCAGTCGCCGAGGCCGGAATCGGCGTTGATATGGCCCTTGCGGCCGACATCGACGAAGTCGGAACCCCAGCGGGTGGCGAAGAAGCGCGCCCGGGTGCTGGTGATGTAGGGATCGTCCTCGCTGGCGACGACGATGGTCGGGAAGGGGATATGCCGCTTCGGCATCGGCGAGAAGTCGCGCAAGGGATCCTCGATCCGCGCGAAGTTGTCGGCGTCGGGCGGCGCGACCAGCATCGCCGCGCTGACGTCGACGTCCGGATGATCCTCGGCCATTTGCGCGACAAGCACGCTGCCGAGGCTGTGGGCGACGAGGATGCTGCCTGGATGGGCATCGATCGCAGCAAGCAGCGTCGCCATCCATTCGGTCTTGCGCGGGTGATCCCAGTTGGCCTGCTCGACGCGGATGACGTTCGGCATCTGCCGCTCCCAGAGCGACTGCCAGTGGCTGGATCCCGAACCGTTCCAGCCGGGGATGGTGAGGATGGTCGTCATGTCCGGCTCCCTCAGGCTGGCAACGGCGACCGCTGCCCTGTCGATCAGTCCCTGACGACCCGCTCGATGCGGCGATCCGGCACGAGCCATACGATGGCGACGGCGAAATAAAGCACCATCGAAACGATGCTGGAGAAATATGCCACGACAATCGCCGCGACGTAGGCGACGAGGGAAAGCTTGGCCTTGAAATCGTGACCGAGCGCCTGCGCGATCTGGGAATCCTTGCCATTTGCCGCGACCAAGGTCGCGGCAAGGATCGTGTAGCCGACAGCGCTCATCAGCTGGACGACACCGTAGATTGCGACGGGCACCGGTGCGAAGTGGTTCTCGCCCATCCAGCCGGTGACGAACGGCATCAGCGACAGCCAGAACAGAAAATAGAGGTTCGCCCACAACACGCGGCCGTCGACGCGTTTCGCGGCATGGAGCATGTGGTGGTGATTGTTCCAGAAGATGCCGATATTGGCGAAGCTGAGGACATAGCTGAGAAAGACCGGAGCCAGCGGGACGAGGGCACGCAGATCCTCGCCGTGCGGGACCTTCATCTCCAGCACCATGATGGTGATGATGATGGCGATGACCCCGTCGCTGAACGCTTCGACACGCCCCTTGGTCATCTCAACCCCTGCCGCGATAGGGGGCGATGCCCTGGTCGGTGATCCAGACGTCGGCCGGTGGCGCGCCGGTCTGCCAGAAGACGTCGATCG
>JAGRKY010000593.1 GCA_020442095.1 Bauldia sp. | reverse complement strand
TGGCGAAGATGCCGGGCTCCGAGGTTTCGAATTTCTCGGTATCGACCGGGATCAGATTCTCCTCGAGATTGATCCCCCAGTTGGCGACCGGGCCGAGCTTCATCGTCAAGCCGAAGAAGGGCAGCATCCGCGTGCAGGCGATCTCGGCCTCGCTCTCCTTGCCCTTGACGGTCGCCGCGGCGAGCTGACCGCCCTCGCCTTTCAGGCCGCTGACCTGGCCGAGCTGGAAGTTGATCTTCCCGGCATCGAGCAGCGCGTGCATCTTCTTGACGCTGTCGGGGGCCGCGCGGAACTCGTCGCGGCGATGGACAAGCGTCAGGCTCCTGGCGATCGGCTGCAGGTTGAGCGTCCAGTCGAGCGCGGAATCGCCGCCGCCGACGATCAGCAGGTCATGGTCGCGGAATTCCTCCATCCGCCGCACCGAATAGAAGACCGACGTGTTCTCGTAATCCTCGATACCCGGCACCGGAGGCCGTTTCGGCTGGAACGATCCGCCGCCCGCCGCGATCACCACGACCCTGGCGAGGAAGGTGTCGCCGGCATCGGTGGTCACGCGAAAGCGCCCGTCCGCCTCGCGGGTCAACGTCTCGACCATCCGGTTGAGGTGGAAGGTCGGGTGGAACGGCTTGATCTGCTCGATCAGCCTCTCGACGAGGCCCTCGCCGGTGATCTCGGGATAGCCGGGGATGTCGTAGATCGGCTTCTCGGGATAGAGCTCGGCGCATTGCCCGCCGGGCTTGTCGAGGATGTCGATCAGCGCCGTGTCGAGATCGAGCAGGCCGAGCTCGAACACCGCGAAGAGACCGACCGGGCCGGCGCCGACGATGACGACGTCCTTCTCGATGACGTCGGTCGCGCCGATGGTGTTTGTCGATAGATCGTTCATTCCGCCAAAATCCTGCGTCTTCCAGATCAAGCGGAGACTTATCCGCTGGCCGTCGCAAATCAAAGGAAGATTGTTGCGAGCATTTCGTGAAGGCGAGCAAAAACGATTGCCGGAGGGCCTACGCCGAGTCAGGCCAGCTCAAAACCCTCACCCGCTTTGGTTCCCGCCACGGCTTCGTGAACGGGATCAGTTGAAGCTGACGGAATCGAGCGCCCGCAGGACCTTGTCGGCCGGCCAGTTTGTCACCGCTCCCGGCGCCACGTCGAAGCTGTCGAGGTTGGTTCCCTCGCCCGGATTCGAGAGCACCACCTCGCCGCCGTCATTGGCGACCGTGACCACGCCCTCCAGTACCAGGACACCGTAGCGCCCATCGATCGGGCCGCCCCAGTAGTCGGTGCCGCGCACGCCGAGCACCGCGGCCGGCGTGGCCACGTTTATGACCGCCGCGGGGCTGACCAGCGCGGCGGTGGCGAGACGGAAGGGTCCGGTCGCGGTGAGAAGCAGTTGTTCCAGCCCGTCGTCCGGCTGGTAGACGAACGAATCGATGACCACCCGCGCCCGCTCGCCGAGCGTCAGCACCGTGCCGTCATCGAAGGTGATCCTGAGGCGCGCCGCCTCGCCGGTGGAAATCTCTTCGGCGAGATGGACCGCCTGGCCGGCA
>JAGRKY010000592.1 GCA_020442095.1 Bauldia sp. | reverse complement strand
TCGGAAATTTTGGAGCGGGCGATGGGATTCGAACCCTCGACCCCAACCTTGGCAAGGTTGTGCTCTACCCCTGAGCTACACCCGCTCGCGCGACCGTTTGCCGATCGTCCGGCGCTTATATCGCTCCTTTGGTCGCCGTTGCAACATCGATGTCACGACTTGTTTCGGCTTTTGCCGGTGAATATGGCTTCGGGGGATATCGAAGGGAGCCTCGAATGCCGGCCACGACCTCCGCCGAACTGCTCGCCCGCCTCGACGCGCTCGGCCTGAAGACCACGACGGTCGAGCATCCGCCCCTCCATACCGTCGAGGAAAGCCAGGCGCTGCGCGGCGAGATTCCCGGCGCCCACACCAAGAACCTGTTCCTCAAGGACAAGAAGGGTGCCCTGTTCCTGGTGGTCGCGGCGGAGGAGGCGGTGATCGAGCTCAGGCAGCTCCACAACCGGATCGGGGCGTCGGGCCGCCTGTCCTTCGGCAAGCCGGAGCTGCTGCGCGCGGTGCTCGGCGTCGAGCCCGGCTCGGTGACGCCCTTCGGGCTGATCAACGACGATCCGCCGCAGGTCGGCGTCGTCCTCGATGCCGGGCTGATGGCGAACGAGACGATCAACTGCCACCCGCTGGTCAATACGGCGACGACCACGATCGCAAGCCGCGACCTTGTCGCCTTCATCCGGTCGACCGGTCACGAACCGCAGATCATTGCCCTCGACGAGCGCGGGATTCCGCCCCAATTGTAAAATGGCGGCCAAGGCGCCATGTTAGCGGCCGAAACGATATCACGGCGGCGCGCTGCCGCCGGCAGAATACAGGGACGACAATGAGCACCCTTCTGACCGGGGGCGGCAGCCCTCAGCCGGCCTCCAACGGGGCCGATGGACTTGTCGTTGAGACGACGACCCAGACCTTCGTCGCCGATGTCATCGAGGCCTCGGCCAACCAGCCGGTTCTGGTCGACTTCTGGGCCCCATGGTGCGGCCCGTGCCGGACCCTCGGCCCGGTGATCGAAAAGGCGGTGCGGGCGGCGAATGGCGCCGTGAAGCTGGTCAAGATGAACATCGACGACCATCCGCAGGTCGCCGGCCAGCTCGGCATCCAGTCGATTCCGGCGGTGATCGCCTTCTCGAAGGGACAGCCGGTCGACGGTTTCGTCGGCGCGCTGCCGGAGAGCCAGGTGAAGGAATTCATTACCCGGGTCGCCGGTCCGGCCGAGCTGTCCGACAGCGAGGCCCTGGTCGCGGCCGGCGAGGAGCTTCTTGCCGCCGGCGATCATGCCGGCGCTGCCGAGCACTTTGCCGCGGTGCTCGCCGCCGAGCCGCAATCGGTTGCGGCCGCCGCGGGACTGGCCCGGTGCCTCGTCGCGACCGGCGAGCTCGACCGGGCGCGGCAGACGCTCGACATGCTTCCGCCCGAGGCGGCCGAGGATCCGAAGGTCGCGGCGGCGCGGGCCGAACTCGACCTTGCCGCGCAGACCGCCAATCTCGGCGATCCCGCGGCGCTCGAGGCCCGGATCGCGGCCGATCCCAAGGACTTCGCGGCCCGGTTCGACCTCGCGCTCCTCCTCAATACCAGGGGCGATCGCGAGGCCGCGGCCGACCAGCTCCTTGAAATCCTCGCCAAGAACCGTAGTTGGGAAGACGAGAAGGCGCGCAAGCAGCTGCTGCAGTTCTTCGAACTGTGGGGCCCCAAGGACGAGGCCACGCTTGCCGGACGCCGGCGTCTGTCGTCGATGCTTTTCGCCTGAGGGTGCTGTGAAGGCCGGTAACTGCTCTTACGGACGTCCCGAGGATTTGCCGGAGGTCATCCCGGTCTTCCCCCTGCCGGGCGCATTGCTGCTGCCTCGCGCCGAGATGCCGCTGAATATCTTCGAACCGCGATACGTGGCGATGATCGATGCGGCGCTCGCCGGGGACCGTGTGGTCGGGATGATCCAGCCGGACGAGAGCAAGGCGCCCTGCGCCTCGGGGCCGGGGCTTTGCCGGATCGGCTGCGCCGGCCGGGTGACGGCCTTTTCCGAGACCGGCGACGGCCGCTATCTGGTGACGCTCACCGGCATCGCCCGCTTCGCGGTCGTCGAGGAGCGGATCGTGGCGACCGGCTTTCGTCAGTGCCGGATCACCGCGGCCGCCTTCGCCGACGATTTCGTCGCCCGTGGCGACGACGGGGCGGTCGACCGCGCGGCGGTGCTCAGGTCGTTCCGCGACTATCTCGACGCCCATAATCTCGAGGCGGACTGGGAAAGCGTCAGCCGGGCGACCAACGAGACCCTGATCAACGCCCTTGCGATGATGGCGCCCTTCGGCACGGCCGAGAAGCAGGCGCTGCTCGAGGCGCCGGATCTCAGGACCAGGGCCGAGACGCTGGTCGCCCTGACGGAGATCGCGCTCGCCAACGAGCCGGGCACCGGGCGGTCGCTGCAATGAATGGCGGGCGAGCGGCGGGCAAGGTCGATCCGAAACTGCTCGAGATACTGGTCTGTCCGGTCACCAAGACGACGCTTGAATACGATGCCGAGGCCCAGGAGCTGATCAGCCGGGCGGCCAAGCTCGCCTACCCGATCCGCGACGGGATCCCGATCATGCTGCCCGACGAGGCGCGGCCGCTTGACGAGGGGTGACCCTGCCGGGCGGGTGATCGCCGCTCGGTTCGCTTCAGCGGCTGGCGGTCTTCGGGTCTTTCAGGATGTTCAGCGACAGGGCCAGGACCTCGTCCTGGAGCTGCTGGTCCTCGTCGATATTGAGATGGTCGACGTCCTTGCGCTGGGTCAGGTCGACGTTGACGATCTTGCCGTTGAAGCGGCTGTTGCCGGTGACTTCCTGGCCGTAGCCCTTGGGCTTGTAAAAATTCAGGACTTCGGCGATCCCGGCATCCAGCGGATGGGTCTGCGACACGGCGTCGAAGACCACGACGAGGCGCACCGGCACGCCGTTGTGGACCATCCAGTTGG
>JAGRKY010000591.1 GCA_020442095.1 Bauldia sp. | reverse complement strand
GATCAACTGGGACTACGTGCTCGAGCTCTACGAGAAGGCGGTCGCGTAACGCGACGCCCAAGCCGGCTCCCGCCGGCCGACGTCATACGCCCCGGACGACCGGTTCAGGAAGCCGTGTCGTCCGGGGCTTTTTCGTTCAGTAGGGGAAGCCCTTCCGGCAGGGCAGCCACTGGTTCCATTCCGGCCAGTCGCTCTGGGCCCAGTAGAGCCACGCCTTGCAATCGGCCTGGCTGCGGAAACAGCGCACCATCATCGTCGTCTCGCGCTGGTCGAAGAAGCCCTTCCGCGCGCCCTGGAAGTTGGTCCACCAGATCGCGTTCTTCGCCGCCGAGGCCTTCAGCGACTTCGAGCAGATCAGCCCCTTGACCCGTGGCGGCGGGCCGGCCGATGCCGCAGGGGGCAGGATCGCGGCCGTCGCGAGGGCAACGCACAGGGCTACGGGCAGCGCAAATCGACGTTTCATGGCTTCACCTTGCCGTTGGTACCGGGGCCGGTTGTTTCCGGGCCGCTGCTTTCCGGGCCATTGATTTCCGGGCCGTCAGTCTCCGGAAGCTTGCCGTCGGACTCGGGCCGGATCGGGGCGGCCTCGGCCGTCGGTTCGTCCGGGGCGGGCGTGTCGCTGACCGGAGCTGCGCTCGCGGCCTCCGCGGCGGCCTTCGCCGCCGATTGGCGCCGGCTCCGCCGTCGCCACTGCCAGGCGATGCGCGCCGCCCGTACCCGCCGCTTTGCGTAGAGCGCGCCGCGCGAGACCAGCAATCGGCCGCGCTCGATCTCCCCGATCTCGCTCGCATAGACCTCCGCCAGCGCCTCGCGGAAGTTGGTGATGCCGGCGCGCGCGATCGCCTGGAAACGGCGGAGCGACACCATCCACAGCGGGCTGACGAGAAGCGAGATGGCGATCACCGCGATCGCGAGGCGGTAGGTATCCCGGGAGACCGCGCCGGAGGCGAGGCCGCTCGCGGCGAGGACGAAGGAGAATTCCCCGATCTGCGACATGATCAGCCCGCCGGGGAAGGCCTGTTCCCAAGGTGTTTTCACGAGGCGCAAGAGGGCGACGTTGATGCAGGTCTTGGCCGCCAGGACGGCGATGACCACCACGATCACTGTGCCGAGATTGGCTATGACGAAGTTGAGGTCGATCAACAGGCCGATCGACAGGAAGAAGACGACGATCAAAAGGCTCTGGATCGGATGGGTGGCGGCGATCGCCTCGGCGCGCATCGTCGAGCCGGCGATGACCAGGCCGGCGAGGAAGGCGCCGAAGGCCGCCGACAGGCCGGCGAGGCTGGTCAGCGCCGCCGCGCCGAAGCAGAAGGCGACGCTGGCGAGGGCGACCAGGTCGACCCGGCCGCTGATCCGCTCGGTAAACGGCAGCTTCAGCTTGCCGGGGCGGGTGGAGAGGTAGCGCAGCAGCGAGAAGATCAGGATCGCGGCAATGGCGAGCTTGATGAGCAGCCAGCCGATATTGCTGTCGCCGCCAAAGGAGGAGAGGATCACCAGCATCGGCACGACGGCGATATCCTGCGCGATCAGCACGCCGACGGTGATGCGCCCGGTCGCGGATCTCAGCTCGCCGAGCTCGTCGAGCATCTGCATCGCGACCGCGGTCGAGGAGATCGCGACGATGAAGCCGATGGCGAGAACGGCCTCGACATTCCAGCCAAAGGCGAGGCCGAGCAGCCCGGCGACCGCGAGGCTGGCAAGTATCTGCCCGGCGGTGACGATCGAGGAGGTCGCCGCCACGGTGGCGAAGACGCGGACCGACAGCTCCATGCCGATCAGGAAGAGCAGCATGATCACACCGAGCTCGGCGAGCGCGGTGATCGAGCCGGTATTGGAAACGAGGCCGAAGCCGGTCGGCCCGAGCACGACGCCGGCGAGGATGTAGCCGACGATCGGCGGCTGGCGGAAGCGCATGAGCACGAAGCCGAGCAGGGCGGCGATCGCCATGATGAAGGCGATACCGGTCAGGTCGACGACATGCTCTTCCAATCGGCGGCTCCAGCGGTTGCGGTTTCCGCAAGTCTAGCACGCGTCGTGATTCGCGCCCGACCGGCCGGCATTGGGCGGCATTTGCAGCGGTCATGAAACGAACGTTTTACCGCGCCACAAGAAGTGGTCCCGACGGCGGCGTGCAACTTTGCCAGAATGACGGGACGACGTACCGCGAGCCAATTGACTGACGTGATCAGTGTGAACCGGGGCGGCCCGGCGAGGTCGCCCGTCACGAGGAGGCGAGACGATGGTCAATCTGATTCAGCAGCCCATGGCCTATGACCTGGTGGGAAATCCCATCCTGGTCGGCGGCATCGGACAGGGGTTCGAGGCGACCCTGCAATACCGCGTACATGACGGTCACGACGAACGCACCGGCTTCTTCAATGTCGGCGGCGGAACCGGCGAGCACGGCCAGTTCCAGCTCGCCATCGACGTCACCGGCGCAGCCTTCCAGCTCGACCGGCTGTTCGTCGAGGTCTACGAGGAAAGTGCCCAGGACGGTTCCGAGATCAACAAGGTGACGGTCCCCGTCATCTACGGGCCGGGTATTGTCCCCGGCTATGTCGGCTATCGCATCCATGTCGTCAAGCCGGGCGATACCCTGTCGGCGATCGCCGCCGACAACTACGGGAGCGCGTCTGCCTTCGGCAACATCGTGCGCGCCAACCCGCTGGTGATCACCGACCCGAACCTGATCTTCGTCGGCCAGGCGCTGAGGATCCCGATCGGCATGTGACGGCTTCGACGCCGCCGCCCCGCGGCGGCGTCACCCGGCCGAATGCTGATGGGTGTGCGGCAGGATCCGACTGATCACGCCGACCAGGAAGGCCGTGCTGATGCCGAAATTGAGCAGGCCGGTGACGGCCGCCATTGTCCCGAAGACCCGGAATTCCTCGGTGAGCGTCAGGTCGCCGTAGCCGAGGGTCGTGTAGGTGACGAGCGTGAAATAGACCGACTGCTCCATGTTCGGCAGGGCGCCGGAGACGACAAAGGCGATCGACCAGATCCAGACCACGACGGTGTGCCCGAAGACGACCGCGAGAGCGACGATGCCGACGAGGAGGATGGCGCGGGCCGATCCGAGCGGCTTGTCCGGATGATCCGCCTCCCGGGTGACGAGCCGGCTGGTCGGCACCATCGCGACGACATAGAGCATCGCGGAAAGGGCCAGCAGCAAGGCTCCGAAAAAGATCTGGGCGAACATCTCGCGGCTCTCCGTGCGATTCCGTTTCGACGCGGCATACCGTGCCGGGCGGTGGGCTGCTACCCCGACGTGGCAGGCTCTGGAGGGCCGCGACCGGTTGAAGCACGCGGTGCCAGGAACCGGTGGCGGACGCTGCGCCCGCCGCGTCGCAAAGGCCCCGATATGTGATTCAGAGTCGATTCAGTCTGGTCTGGTTAGCATCAAAGCGACATAGTCCGTCTGCGATAAGAAGGGAGGGATCGCTACGGATAAGCTGGAGATAGCCATGGGGCCACATCGGCTGGAGACGATTTTCAACCCGCGCGCGATCGCCGTGGTGGGTGCGAGCGAGGATCCGACGAGCGTCGGGGGCCGGGTGTTCAAGAACCTGATCTCGGACGGTTTCCAGGGCGATGTCATCCCGGTCAATCCGAAGCATGATGAGGTCTCGGGCCGCAAATGCTACCCGTCGATAACCGAGGTCGAAGCCCGGTTCGACCTGGTCGTCATCGCGACTCCGGCCAAGGTGGTGCCCGAGATCATCCGGGAATGCGGCGAGAAACGCGTCGGGGCGGCGATCGTCCTGTCGGCCGGCTTCGGCGAGATGGGCGAGGCGGGTCGGACGCTGGAGGCGCATATCGCCGACGAGGCGCGGCGCGCCGAAGTCCGCTTCGTTGGTCCGAACTGCCTTGGCGTGATGCGCCCTGCGATCGGCCTCAACGCGACCTTCCTCGATTCCTCCGCACCGACCGGTCGGCTCGCGCTTGTCTCGCAGTCGGGCGCCCTCTGCACCGCCATCGTCGACTTCGCGGCACCGCATCACATCGGCTTCTCGACCATCGTCTCGCTCGGTAACGCCACCGACGTCGACTTCGGCGACATCCTCGACTACCTGGCGAGCGACGCGCAATCGGACGCGATCCTGCTCTATGTCGAGGGCGTCAAGGACGCGCGCGCCTTCATGAGCGGGCTCAAGATCGCGGCGCGCTCCAAGCCGGTCATCGTGTTGAAGGCGGGCCGGCATGAGCGGGGCTCGAAGGCTGCAAGCACCCATACCGGCGCCCTGATCGGTTCCGACGACGTGTTCGATGCGGCGCTGGAGCGCGCCGGCGTCGTCCGCGCCATGACCTTCGGCCAGCTCTTCGCCGCGGCCGAGATCCTGTCGGAACGGCGCCGCGCGCCGGGCAACCGGCTCGCCATCGTCACCAATGGCGGCGGCGCCGGCGTGCTCGCCGCCGACCGTGCCGGCGACCTCGGCGTCGCGCTCGCCGATCTCGCGCCGGAGACGATGGCGAAGCTCGACGAGAAGCTCCCCCCCTACTGGTCGCACGGCAACCCGGTCGACATCCTCGGCGATGCCGCGCCGGAGGCCTACCGGATGGCGGTGTCGGCCTGTCTTGCCGACAAGAATGTCGACGGCGTGCTCGCCATGCTGACGCCCCAGGCGATGACCGACCCGAATGCCGCGGCCGAAGCGATCATCGCCGCCGCGGGCGAAAATACCCGGAAGCCGATCCTCGCCTGCTTCATGGGCCAGGTCCGGGTGGCGGAGGGGCGCAGCATGCTTTCCGCGAACGGCGTCTCGGATTTCACCACGCCGGAGCGGGCGGTCGAGGCCTTTTCCTATCTCGCCCATTTCAAGCTGAACCAGGGCCTGCTGCTCCAGACGCCGGCGCCGCTTTCCGACGACCGCAAGCTGCCGGATGTCGAGGGTGCGCGGATGATCATCGAGGCGGTCCTCGCCCAGGGACGCAGCATGCTCTCCGACGTCGAGTCGAAGGCGGTGCTCAGCGCCTTCCATGTCCGCTGCAACCCGACGCGCGAGGCGCGCGACGTCGCCGAGGCGTTGGTCGTTGCCGAGACGCTCGGCTTCCCCGTGGCGATGAAGATCAGCTCGCCGGACATCTCGCACAAGTCGGACGTCGGCGGCGTGCGCACCAACATCATGACCGCCGGGGAGGTCCGCGCGGCCTTCCACGCCCTGATGGAGAACGTCAAGGCGGCGCGGCCCGACGCGAATATCCGCGGCGTGACGATCGAGCCGATGGTGACCGGCGGCGACTCCCGCTCCTTCCTGGTCGGCGTCAAGGACGACCAGGTCTTCGGGCCGGTGGTCTCCTTCGGCGCCGGCGGAACGATGACCGAGCTGCTCCGCGACAATGCGGTCGCGCTGCCGCCGCTCAACCGGGTGCTGGCCGGGCGGCTGATCGACCAGACGCGCATCTCGCGCCTGCTCGGCCCGTTCCGCAACATGCCGCCGGTGGACAAGACGGTCGTCGAGGATGTGCTGCTGCGCATCTCCGAGCTGGTCTGCGAGCTGCCGCATATCGAGGAGCTCGATATCAATCCGCTCTTCGTGGATACCGACGGCGCGATCGCGATCGATGCGCGGATCAAGGTCAAGCGGCCGCACACCACGGCGGTTCCCTATGCCCATATGGCGATCCACCCCTATCCGGCGCATCTGACCAAGAGCAGCTACCTGCCGGACGGCGTCGAGCTGGTGATTCGGCCGATCCGCCCCGAGGACGCGGAGATCGAGCAGGAATTCGTCCGCAACCTTTCGGCCGAGGCGAAATACTTCCGCTTCATGCAGAGCATCGACGAGCTGACGCCGGAGATGCTCGTCCGCTTCACCCAGATCGACTACAGCCGGGAGATGGCGCTGATCGCGGTGCTCCGAGAGGGCGGGCGCGAGAAGGAGATCGGCGTTGCCCGCTACACCATCAATCCCGACGGCAGATCCTGCGAATTCGCGATCGCAGTCAGCGACGAGAGGCAGAAGCAGGGCATCGGCTCGTCGCTGATGAAGGGCCTGATGGAGGCGGCGCGCAGCCAGGGCCTGAGGGTGATCGAGGGCGCGATCCTCGCCGACAATCGCCGCATGCTCGACCTGATGGCATCGCTAGGCTTCTCCATCCGCACCGACCCGGACGACGACAGTCTGCGCCAGGTCGAATGCTGGCTCTAGGCCGGCCGTGAGGGGTCACGCGCAATTCGTGCGTGACAGACGGCGATTTCTCTTCTAGAACCCGCGGCATGAACACCGCCGCCGCGACCTATTTCTTCTGGTTTAGCTATCCGCATCCCGTGGCGGAGGCAGGGGTTCGTTCGATCTGACCGATTGAAACCAGAATTTTCCCGAAAGCCGCCAGGAACTTCCGGCGGCTTTTTTGTTGGTCGCCGGCGGGGCGGAAAACCCAAAGGAGACCGACCGTGTTGACTGTCATCGAGGAAGATACCGACGATCTTCGCATCCGCGAGATCAAGGAACTGAGTACGCCTGCCGAGGTCATCGCCGAATACCCGCGCGACAGCCTCGCGACCCGCACCGTCGCCGAAGCGCGGCGCTCGATCCGCGACATCCTGCAGGGCGAGGACGACCGGCTGGTCGTGGTGATCGGACCGTGTTCGATCCACGATACCCAGGCGGCGGAAGACTATGCCGCCCGGCTGCGTCCGCTCCGCGACCGGCTCGGCGACCGGCTCGAGATCGTCATGCGGGTCTAT